>CAYRVO010000001.1:0-26962 GCA_964427565.1 uncultured Halanaerobiales bacterium
TTTGTTATTTTTAATATGGAAGGTACAGCAGAAGCTATAGTATTATCTGTAGGTAGATAAAAAGCATCTACTTTATCTACAAGAGAAGAAGCAGCTAGGCCAACTTCACTGGTATTAGTGACAGTACCTTCTACAATTTCTAGTCCAAGTTCAGGTGCGACTTCTTTAGCCACATCAACCTGAACAACTGAATTTACTTCACCAGAATTGTATAAAATACCTATTTTTTTAGCATCAGGTACAAATTCCTTAATTAAAGCTAACTGTTCAGCAATAGGGTTCATATCATTGGTACCTGTGATATTACCCTGTGGATTTTCGAGACTTTCGACTAAACCGGCTGCTACTGGATCAGTTACAGCGGTAATTAATAGTGGAATTTCTTTTACAACATTGGCAGCTGCCTGAGCACTTTTAGTAGTAATAGCCAGAATTAAATCTGTGTCGCTTTCCTTGAATTGTCGGGCTATTGATTGGGCAGTAGCAAAATCGGCCTGAGCATTTTTTACTTTAATTTTGATATTATCTCCATCCACAAATCCCTTTTCAGCCAGAGCATCAATAAATCCATTGCGGGCATTATCCAGTGCAGGGTGTTCAACAAGCTGTGAAATTCCTATTGTATAATCCTGAGCAGCCACCGTTACACTGAAAAGTAATAAAGCAATTACAAGAACCGACATTAGTAATACTAGTTGTGATTTTTTTACCATAAATATTAATCCTCCTTATAATATTTGTTTTGGTAGGAGGAAATTAAAAAAACACACACCTGTAGGAGTGTGTGTAGACATAATTAGTCCACTAAATATTTTTAACTCCTACCATAATACCATAATACATAATTTAATTAATTATATAATTTATAAAGTGGGATTGTCAATAGTAAATGGAAAATTATTAAATGGAAAGTTGGACAAACTTAGAATGTTATTTATACAATTACTGATCAATCTTAATTTCTGTTAGCTTTTTTAAGAAGTGATCACTTGACAGAAATGAAAACATTCTAATATAATTGATGTAACAATAAACAAAGTCAGGTGATAACTTATATTTTAACTATGAAAGATTCTGAAATATAAAGGGGAGGGATATTAAGAAATGGATGATATAAAAAAAGTAGCAGATATAATAAATAAACAGATTGATATAAAACCGGAAATCGGGCTTATTCTTGGTTCAGGTCTGGGTGTAATGGCGAATGAAATAGAAGATCCAGTATATATTAATTATAGTGATTTACCGAGTTTTCCAGTTTCAACTGTTAAAGGACACAGGGGTAGATTTGTAATTGGTAGTCTGGATGGTAAAAATATTATTGCTATGCAGGGCAGATTTCACTATTATGAAGGATATACAATGCAGGACATTGTATTACCTGTAAGGATAATGAGTTTATTGGGAGTTAAAAAATTAATTGTAACAAATGCAGCTGGAGGTATTAATTTAAATTATAAAGCAGGTAGATTTATGCTGATAACTGATCACATAAATTTAATGGGTGATAATCCTCTACGTGGTAAAAATATAGATGAATTTGGGCCCCGTTTTCCTGATATGACAGAAGCCTACAATAAGGATTTAATATCAGTTGCCGAGAAAGTAGCGGCAGATAAGGGAATTATTGTAAATAAAGGTATATATGCAGGATTGGGTGGTCCTAATTATGAAACACCTGCAGAAATAAGATATTTGCGCAATTGTGGTGCAGATGCAGTCGGAATGTCAACAATACCGGAAGTAATAGTTGCCAATCATATGAGTATGAAGGTGCTTGGTATATCGTGTATTACAAATATGGCTGCCGGGGTATTACCTGAACCTTTGAATCATGAAGAAGTGATGAAAATTGCTGAAAAGGTAAAACCTAAATTTATTCTACTGCTAAGAACTATTTTGAAAAGATTATAAGAACAGTTCACAATGGAGGGATAAGTATGCGTGCCTATGATATTATCTTAAAGAAAAGAAATGGTAAAGAGCTATCAGAACAAGAGATAAAATTTTTAATAAATGGATATATAGAAGGGGAAATTCCTGATTATCAGATTTCCGCCTGGGCAATGGCTGTCTATTTCCAGGGTATGAGTGCGGAAGAGATAACAATTTTAACACAGGTTATGGCAGAATCAGGTGTTATGATAGATCTTAGTAGAATTATCGGTCCTAAGATTGACAAACACAGTACAGGTGGTGTAGGTGATACAACGAGCCTTATACTTGTTCCTCTTGTTGCAGCTGCTGGAGTTCCAGTAGCTAAAATGTCAGGTAGAGGTCTGGGACATACAGGGGGTACCATTGATAAATTGGAATCTATTCCCGGTTTAAGGACAAATTTGACGATTCAGGAATTTACCACTCAAGTTAATAAAATAGGAATTGCAATTGCCGGACATACGGGTAATCTTACTCCGGCAGATAAAATGCTTTATTCTTTAAGAGATGTAACAGCAACAGTCGATTCCATACCACTTATTGCCAGTAGCATTATGAGTAAAAAAATAGCAGGTGGCACAGATGGGATAGTACTTGATGTAAAAATCGGTAGTGGAGCATTCATGAAAAAAATTGAAGATGCTTATAAACTGGCTGAGACTATGGTAAAAATAGGAAAACAGGTTAAAAAAAATACAATTGCAGTAATTACCGATATGGATCAGCCACTTGGTCTGGCTATTGGTAATTCACTTGAAGTAAAGGAAGCAGTAAATATATTGTCTGGTGAAGGTCCTGAAGATTTGCGTGAACTCTGTCTAACTTTGGGAGCAAATATGCTTTTATTAGCAGAAAAAGTACAGGATTCAAAAGAAGGATATAATAAGTTAGAAGCAATACTTAAAAGAGGTAAGGGATTAAATAAATTTGCTGAATTTGTTGAAGCTCAGGGTGGAAACCCGGAATTAATAAATAATTTAAATCTTTTACCAGAAGCAGAAAAAAAGATAGATATATGCTGTGAAAGTTCGGGCTATATAAAAAAAATAGATGCGCTAGCTGTTGGTAATGCTGCTATGTTAGCAGGTGCAGGTAGAGAGAAAAAAGGAGATAAAATTGATATGGCAGCAGGTGTAAAATTAAAGAAAAAATGTGGAGATAGGGTTAATAAAGGAGATATTGTTGCTGTATTACACAGTAATAAAAAAATGTCAGAGCTAAAACAGGTTTTTGACATTTTAAAAGATGCATTTGAAATTGGGAAAAACGGGCAACAAAAAACAGAATTAATTAATGATATATTAAAGTAAGTACTTGTATTTTAAAAATAGTGATCTCAAATATTCTATTTTCCTATCTACGAAAGTTATAACATTTGCATAAAATACCTTCCTGGTTAATAGATATTACTGAATGAATGTAAATTTATTTAACCCGGGAGGGAGAGACAGGATGTTTAATTTTAAAAGTGTAATAACTATATTTTTAATGATTGTTTTGTTTTCAGTACCTGTTTTGGCTGAACAGCCTGATTTTAAATTAACTGCCAGTTCAGCATTATTAATGGAAGCAGATACAGGCGAAATATTGTATGCCAGGAATGAACATAAAAGATTACCTCCTGCCAGTATGACGAAAGTTATGACAATGCTCCTGGTTATGGAGGCTATTGATGAAGGAAGAGCTCAGCTTAATGATAAGCTACTGGTTAGTGAAAGGGCTGCAAGTATGGGGGGGTCACAGGTATATCTGGAACCGGGTGAAGAAATCACATTAGAAAATGCAATGAAAGCAATTGCTATATCTTCTGCAAATGATGCCTGTGTAGCAGTGGCAGAATATATATCAGGAACTGAAAAAGACTTTATTGAAGCAATGAATGAAAAAGCAGAGAAATTAAATTTAAGAGATACGTATTACTATAATACTAATGGTTTACCTCCATCTGATCCAGAAATTAAAGGTAATTTTACAAGTGCCTATGATCTAGCTCGATTGACTCGGGAAATAATAAAATATCCCCAGATCTTTGAATGGACTTCAACCTGGATAGATTATATTAGAGAAGGTGAATTTGTACTTAATAATACAAACTGGCTTGTAAGACATTACAAAGGTGTAAATGGGTTAAAAACAGGTTATACTCAGGAAGCTGGGTTTTGTGTTACCTGTACATCTCAGAAGAAAAATTTAAATTTTATATCTGTTATTATGAATGCAAAATCTTCTAAAAAGCGTTTTTCTGAAGCTGCAAAATTATTATCCTATGGCTATAATTCTTATGAAAGTATTATTATTGCTAAAAAGGGAGAGAAAATAGAAGATGTAAAAATAGCTAATGGATGTAAACAGGAAGCTTCAATTGTTGTACCTACTAAAATAACTGTTGCTGTTAGAAAAGGAGAAGAAGAAAAGATAAATAAAGAGATTATTGTCAATAAAAATTTAAAAGCCCCCTTAAAAAAAGGAGATACAACGGGAATACTCAATATTTATAATGGTAATTTAAAAATTAAAGAAGTAGAATTAACAATAAATAGAGAAGTAAAAGCAGCCTCTATTTTTCAGATAATTATGAGGATATTAAAAAATCTTTATATTATTTTAACTAAAATATTTTTTGGAGAAGGAATTAGGAATTTTTTGCTGAATAAAATATAATAATTGATATAATCTGAGAGGTGACAGCAAATGACAGTATTTAATGGTGAAAGATTACCGGTTGAGATTTTTCAAATAGATAAAGAAAGAATGGTAAATGGCTGGTATTCTGATGTTTATTTTCGTAATATAGCAAAATTACTTACTAGATTATCAAAGGAAGGATATACTTTTGAAGAAGAAGATATCGGCAATATAGAAGTTGAAATGCAGATATTCCCCAGGCGTAAGCCGTTTTGTATACTGGGTGGAGTTGATGAAGCTCTGGCAATTTTGCGGAATGCTACAGGTTACAGAAATAATAAGGGAAATTATATTAGTACATTTAGTAATTTAGAGGTTGAAGCATGTCCGGATGGTATAAAGGCTTATTATCGAGGAAATCCCAAAAATGTTGAACCAGTAATGAAAATAAAGGGAAGGTATAGAGATTTTGCCATACTGGAAACACCTATTCTTGGTTCTTTAACAGAGGCCTCAAGGATAGCTACTAATGTTTTTGAAATCATTAAGGCTGCCCGAGGGAAAGATATTCTATTTTTCCCTGCGCGTTTTGCCCATTATAAACTACAGGCATTACATGGATATGCCTATTCCCTGGGAGTAAAGGCCTACAATACTCAGTACGGAACTAATAGTCACAGATATATCTCCACAGATGAGCAGGGTGCCTGGTGGGGAGGTAAAGGAGGGGGTACGATAAGTCACTCCTATATAGCTGCTTTTTTAGGTAATACTGCTGAATCTATGTTACAGTTTTCACGTTTAATGCCTTTGAAGGTAAATAGGATTGCCCTGGTAGATTTCAAGAATGACTGTGTACGGACAAGTTTAAAAGTGTTGAAGGATATGTTCTATAAATATAATAAATTATTGAAAGATGGTAAAAATAAAGAAGCTGAAAAATATAAATTATATGGTATTAGGCCTGATACATCTTCAAATTTAAGGGATAAAAGTATTGAACCTTTGGGTGATAAAAAGCTGGACAATGGTGTTAATGCACGTCTTATTTTTAAATTAAGAAAAAAAATTGATAATGCTTATAAAGAGTGGAATATAAATAAAGAAGATAAAAAAATTGCCTACCAGTACTGTCATGATGTAAAGATTATTGCTACTGGTGGATTTGATCCCGAAAAGATAAATGAATTTGAGAAATCTCAGGTCCCTGTAGATGTCTATGGTGTAGGAAGCTGGCTTTTATCAAATAGTTCTCTAGAAGGGACAAGTAGTGATTTTACTGCTGATGTTGTCAGAGTAAAGAAAGATGGTAAATGGATAGATATGGCTAAATATGGAAGATGCCCCTGTGATAATAATAATTTAGAAAGAATACCTGATGATTATGGAAATTAGATTAGTATTTATATTGTTAACTTCACTACCGTTTTACTGGCGGTAGTTTTTGTTTTTCATGTAAAGTGTGGAAGTTTTCTTTAATAACTTAACTTCTGGAAATGAATAATATTTTCAATTATGTTTTCAAGTGTTCAATCATTTTAAATTGTCTATTGATAAAAATAAGAATGTAATTATTCGTAAATGCAGAAATAAAAAGGTATTTTCTTCCTTATCAAGAATATAATAAATCAAAGGAAATTATTAATAAGGGAGGAAAAATATTGAATATTAATTATGCGCAAAAAGGTGATTTTCTTATATTTAGATTGTATGGTGAGTTGGACATGAATACAGTACCGGATTTTAAAAAAAAGATTAATAAATTGAGAAAAGAAAAAAGGATAAATAATATAATAATAAATCTAAGTAAAATTAAATTTATTGACAGTACAGGTATAGGTGCAATTCTTGGTAGATATAAAAAACTCAAGAAAAATAATGGCCAATTAGTATTAGTTGGGGTTAATAAAAGAGTAGAAAAAATTTTTGCTTTATCGGGTATTACTGGATTGATTCCAATTTATGATAAAGAAAAAACAGCAATTTCTGAGTATAATAAAGGAGGCAAATAATATGGACAACCATGCACAATTAACAATAGTAAGCAAAAGTAAGAATATAGGACTGGCCAGAATAGCTGTTTCTACATTTGCCTCAGAAATAGATTTCACCTTAAATGAGCTTGAGGAAATTAAGGTTGCAGTTTCAGAAGCTGTTACAAATAGTGTTATCCATGGTTATGCACATTCAAAGGGCAATATAATTATGAAGATGGAAATTGAAGATAAAAAATTGCAGGTTGTTGTAATTGATCATGGTATAGGAATAGCAGATTTGGAAGCTGTTTTGCAACCATCATATTCAACAAAAGAAGAACATATGGGGCTAGGTTTTGCTTTTATAGAATCCTTCATGGATGATTTTAAAGTTGAATCTGAGGAAGGTAAAGGAACTTCTGTTTATATGACAAAAATACCGGAACGTAACAACAGGGCAGAAAATCAGGGGGGCTAAAAGTTGGATAATAATATAATTGACCTCCCTGGAGTAAACTTATTAAAAGAAAAAGAAACAAAAAACTATATAAAAAAAGCACAGCATGGTAATAGTAAAGCTCTCAATAAGTTAATAAAACACAATTTACGACTTGTATTAAAAATGACTTACAGATTTAAAAACTCAAAATATGATCTCCAGGATTTATTTCAGATTGGGGTTATTGGCTTAATAAAAGCTGTTAAGGGTTTCGATTTAGAAAGAAATGTAAAATTTTCTACTTATGCTGTTTCCAGAATACTGGGAGAAATAAAACTTTTTATGCGTGATGAAGGAATAATTAAGGTAAGTAGAAATTTGAAGAAAATTGGCAGAATAGTTAGAAAAAGAGAAGAAGAATATAAAAAGAAATATGGTCGAGCACCAACTATTAATGAAATATCTGAAATAACAGGTTTTACGAAGCAAAAGATTATTAGAGCAATGGAAGCCAATAAATATCCTACTTCTATTAATAAGGAAATTTATGAGAAAGAAGGACAAAAGCTTTATCTGGTAGATAGTATAGAGGATGAGGAAGCAAGAGATAAAATTGAAAATCTGGACCGTGTAACACTTTACAATTTGATACAAAATTTAGAAAAACGGGAAAGAAAGATTATATATTTGCGTTATTTTGAGGATAAAACTCAGGCAGAAATAGGAAAAGAAATAGGAGTTTCTCAGGTACAGGTATCAAGATTAATAAAAAAAATATTGGCTGAGTTGCGTAAAAAGATAAATACCCAATAATGGGTATTTTTTTTTGTATATTTTTAGACTTTAATAAAATAATATAACTAGGTTCTAATATTTACGACTCTTTCATATTCAACTTAAGTACGGCCTGCTTTGATTTAATCTACTGAGGATTTAATCAATTATGAAAAATTTCTATTGTGAAATTTGCTTATTTAATAACAGAGGTGAAAAAAATCAAAAAATATATACTTTTGCTATTGTTATTTATTATTATGGCTGCTGTAGTGTATTTGATAGGTCTAAATTATGGTGAACATATTCCGGCAGATGCATTAAAAATATAACCATCTAAAAAGTTGTAAGTTGAATTTATAAAGTAAATTAAGGAGTAGTTAAATGTGGATAATATAAATAAAACTCCAGATCAGTACCGGAGATTGATTAGTAAAATTAAACCACCTGTTCATAAGATCAAAAATATTATCAAAGCATTTATTATAGGTGGACTAATCTGTGTTGTAGGTCAATCTTTTTGGAATATATATAAACAATTAAATTTATCTCAAGATAATGCCGGAGTAATGGCTACAATTACAATGATATTTCTGGGGGGCTTGTTTACCGGGCTGGGTGTCTATGATGAACTTGGACAGTTTGCCGGTGCAGGTTCAATAGTTCCCATAACCGGTTTTGCTAATGCTATGGTCTCTCCAGCTATGGAATATAAACAGGAAGGTTTAATTTCTGGACTGGGAACAAAATTATTTAATGTTGCTGGTCCGGTTATTACTTATGGGATGGTATCTGCATTTATTATAGGCTTAGTAAAAGTTGTACTGGCGGTGTAAGGATGGCAAAAAATATAGAGGGTCAAAGTTTAACATTTGAAACTAGACCAGGTGTTTTTGGTTATGGTACAGTTGGTGGTCCTGAGGAAGGAAAAAGTCCCCTCAGTAATAAATTTGATTTAATTTATGAGGACGCACGTTGTGGAGAGAAAACCTGGGAACTGGGCGAAATGAAGATGGTCAAAAAAGCTATTGACTATGCTCTTGGCAGAGCAAGCCTGGATAAAAATAGTATTGATATTATTCTGGGGGGCGATCTTTTAAATCAGATAGTTGTTTCGAATTTTACAGCACGTAATTTAAGTATTCCTTTTCTTGGATTTTATGGAGCCTGTTCTACCATGATAGAGGTATTGCTTGTTGGTAGTTTACTTATTGATGGTAATTATGCCGATAATATTATGGGCTTTAGTTCCAGTCATTATCAAACTGCCGAAAGACAATTTAGAACACCTTTAGAATATGGAGATCAATATCCGCCAACAAAACAATGGACAATTACAGGTGCAGGTGCATATATTCTTGACCAAAATAGAGGAGAAGTTGTAATAACTCAGGGCACTATTGGTAAGGTTATTGATCTGGGAATTAATGATAGTAATGATCTGGGCTCTGCAATGGCTCCGGCTGCAGCTGATACGATATTACAACATTTCAGTGATCTTGATCGAGGCCCTCAGGACTATGACCTGATAATTACTGGTGATTTAGGAAGAGTGGGTAAAGATGTACTTAGGGCTTTGATGCAGGAAAAGAAATGTGATCCCGGTGATAAATTAAAAGATTGTGGTTCAATGATCCTAAAAATAAAAAAAAATATGGTGCTGGTGGTAGTGGTTGTGCAGCAACAGCTCTTGCTCTGGGTAGTATATTTATTCCCAAATTGATAGAAGGGAATATTAGAAGGATTCTTGTGGTAGGTACAGGTGCCCTTATGAATCCCTTAATATTGAACCAGAATGAAACAATTCCTGCTATAGCTCATGCGGTTGTTATTGAAAGGAGTATGAATGGGTAATTACTTTACAGCTTTTTTAGTTGGGGGTTTTATCTGTGCTATTAGTCAAATAATACTTGATAATACTAAATATACTCCAGCACATTTATTGGTAGGATTAGTTATAGCTGGTTCTTTACTGACCGGTCTCGGTTATTATCAACCATTAATTGAATTTGCAGGTGCGGGAGCTACAATACCGGTAGCAAATTTTGGACATATACTTACTAAAGGTGTATTACTGGAAGCCAAAAAAGATGGTTTGTTAGGTCTTTTTAAAGGTGTATTTGAAATTGCTAGTGCTGGTATTAGTGCTTCAATTATTATAGCTTTTTTTATTGCTCTTATTTTTGATCCGAAGAGGTGAAATATTTGCAAAAAAGATCCCTGAGTAAAAATCTAGATAAAAATATGGATATATTAAAAAAGGAATTGGGAGCAGATGAAAGTTTTGATGTATTGACTCGTGGTTTTTATATAGGTCGTAAAAAAGCAGGTCTTTTATTTATTGATGGTTTTATAAAAGATGATATAATACATGTTCTTAGGGAATTAATGAATAGTGAAAGCAAAAATATTAGTGTAAATACCCTCAAAAAAATTATTCAAAAAAGATTACCATATTATGAAATAAGTATTGTCAATAGTATGGAGGAGATAATTGATGAAGTATTAACAGGCCCTCAGGCATTACTAATAGATGGCTTAAAACAGGCTATAATTATTGATGCCCGACAGTGGTTAAGCCGTTCTCCGGAAGAACCTGAACTTGAAAAGGCAACCCGGGGTCCGGCAGATGGTTTTGTAGAGACAATGCTTTTTAATGTTAATGCCGTGAGAAGAAGAATTAGGGATGTTAAGTTCAGGGCAGAGGTCTTAAAAGTAGGTAAAAGGTCTAAAAATGATATAGCCTTATTATATATAAAGGATATAATTAATCCCGATCTTGTTAAAAATATAAAAGATAAATTAAATAATGTAGATATTGATGGTATACCTCTTGCTGATAAATCTGTAGAAGAAATAATTACAGGTGGTACTTTAAATCCTTTACCACTGGTTAGATATACAGAAAGGCCAGACAATGTTACTGCCCATATACTTGAAGGCCATCTGGCGATTATTGTAGACAACTCACCGACAGCTTTAATTTTGCCAGCACCATTTTTTGCCCATATTCAGACCCTGGAATTGTATAGGAAGAGTACAATAGTCGGTACATATTTATCTCTTACTAGAATATTGGCTATATTTGTCTCTGTTTTTTTACCGGCGATTTGGCTACTGGCTGCTACCAACCAGGATTTACTCCCAGAATATCTTGCTTTTATAGGGCCCAAACAGGAGAGTACAATTGGACTGGGTATTCAATTTATTTTAGCAAGTCTTGGTATTGATTTAATTAGAATGGCTTCCATACAGGTACCAGGGACAATGGCAACTTCTCTAAGTTTAATAGGGGCTTTAATACTGGGTGATTTTGCTGTGAAAGTTGGTCTCTTTTCTCCAGAAGTTATTTTATATATGGCAATTGCTGCTATAGGAAACTTTGCTATTCCGGGTTATGAGCTGGCATTAGTTTTAAAAATGATAAGATTTGCATTTTTGATTTCAGTAATCATTGCTAATATATGGGGCTTTATTATTGTGCTATTACTGTTATTAATCTGGATGGCATTTACAAAGACATTTGGTGTTTATTATCTCTGGCCGTTGATTCCTTTCAATTTTCAGGGATTAAAATCTTTTTTTGTTACAGAGACTGTACTGGATGTATCCCATATTAGGCCGGAAGCTTATAATGTACAAGATAAAGATAGGGCTGTAAAGGATGAAGATGAGAATAAGAAATAAATAGATAAGTGGTGGTATAAATGAAAACTAGAATTGGAATACCCAGATCTCTTTTTTATTACTACTATTACCCGGGATTAAAAAAATTTTTTCAGGACCTGGGAGTACAGGTTGTTCTTTCTCCCCAAACAAATCGCAGAATAATTGATAAGGGAGTTAAAAAAGCAGTAGATGATATTTGTTTACCAATTAAAGCATATTTTGGTCATATTGGTGAATTGTTAGATAAAGTTGATTATATATTTGCTCCGAGGTTTATTAGTCTGGGTAAAAAAAATTTTGTTTGTCCCAAATTTATGGGATTACCAGATATGTTAAGGGCTGCATTTAATAATAAAAATCTGCCCCCGCTGATAGATCCTGATATAGATCTTAGAAAAGGTATATTTCCTATTCGCAGGATTGCACACTTAATTGGTAAAAGATTAAAAGCAGGCTATTTAAGGGTTGAGTGGGCATTATGGAGAGCAATTTATAGACAGAAACAATTTGAGAAGATAAAAAAGTCAGGTCATACGACTGCAGAAAGCATGAAAATATTAGATGATCAAAAAAATATAAAAAATACAAAAAATAAATCATTAGATTTAGAGTCTGGGCAGAACAAAAATGATCTTGAAATTGCTGTACTGGGACATTCATATTTAATTTATGATGATTATTTAAGTATGGGTTTGATTAAACATTTGAAAGATAGGGGGATAAAAATATTAACACATGACATGATTCAAAATAATATACTGGAAATGAATGCTGTTAAATATAACAAAAAATTATTCTGGTATTATAATCGCCATATTCTTGGGGCTGCAAATTATTTTATTAATGCTAAACAAGATGAAATTGATGGTTTAATACAGGTGGATGCTTTTGGTTGTGGACCGGATTCTATTATTAATGAACTTGTAAAATTGAGGTGTAAGGAGAATGATATTTCATTATTAAATGTTAACCTGGATGAACATACAGGTAAAGCAGGTATTCATACAAGGCTGGAAGCTTTTACTGATCTGCTAATAAGGCGGAAAAGTGGATGAAAAAAATAACTTTTCCTCATATGGGTAATTTATATATTGCAGCTGAAACATTTTTTAAGGAACTGGGTTATGAGGTAATAGTACCACCTAAAAACTCAAGGAAAACACTTGATCTAGGAATGAAATACAGTCCTGAATTTGCATGTTTACCTTTAAAAATAAATATAGGTAATTTTATTCAGGCCCTTAAAAAAGGTGCAGATACAATTGTTATGGGTGGTGGTGTTGGTCCCTGTCGCTTTGGATATTATTGCGAAGTGCAGAAAGGAATATTAAATGATCTGGGTTATGATTTTCAGATGATTAGCCTGGAACCAGAAATCTTGAAAACATTTAATAATATCAGGCAAGTAATGGGTGGAGTTCCCTGGACAAAAATTTATGGATCCGGAAAACTGGCCTGGAACAAAATAGTTGCTATAGATGAAATTCATAAACAGGTTTTAAAAAGTAGGGGTCAAGAGCAAAAAGAAGGCACAATTAATGAAATTTATAATAAATTTCTGGAACGAATTCAGGATATATGGTCAATAAGAGGTATTAAAGATATAAAAAATGAATATTATAAATTGATTAAAGAAGCAGAGGGTAATTATAAACGGGGTATAGAAATTAAAGTTGGTATTGTTGGTGAGATATATGTAGTAATAGAACCTTTTACAAATTTAAATATCGAACAGAAGCTGGGTGATCTAGGTGTTACTGTTGAAAAAGAGTTATATATTAGTCATTGGGTTAGACAATTCTTAAAAATGGATAATAATCACAAAGAAGTAAAAGAAGCCGCAGCGCCTTATTTAAGAGGAACTGTTGGTGGGCATGGTCTTGATTCAGTAGGTAATGCTGTCTTATATGCTAAAAAGGGTTTTGATGGAGTAATTCAAGTAGCACCATTTACCTGTATGCCAGAAATAGTGGCCCAATCTATATTACCTGAAGTAAATGATAATGAGGATATTACAGTATTATCTTTGATATTTGATGAACATACGGGTGAAGCAGGTTTAAAAACAAGGCTGGAGGCTTTTGTGGATTTGTTAGCAAGAAAAAAGAAATTAAAGGGAGCTGTAAGTAGTGGATAATTACTATCTGGGTATTGATGTTGGCTCAGTAAGTATTAATATTGTTTTGATTGATGAATTTAAAAATTTATTTGACAAAAAGTATTTGCGAACAAGAGGAGAACCAATAAGGGTTATCAAAGAAGGATTAAAATATTTACAGGAAAAGCATCCCGATATTAATATAAAGGGGGTTGGAACTACAGGAAGTGGTAGAAATCTGGCCGGGGTTATGGTAGGAGCAGATACTATAAAAAATGAAATTACAGCACATGCAGTTGCAGCAGCACATATAAATTCTGATCTAAAAACCGTACTTGAAATAGGTGGTCAGGATTCAAAAATAATTATTATCAGAGATGGTGTAGCAGTAGATTTTGCCATGAATACAGTCTGTGCTGCTGGTACCGGCTCTTTTCTTGACCAACAGGCAATGAGATTAGGAATACCAATTGAGGAGTTTGGAAGTATTGCTCTTAATGCAGAAACTTCAGTGCGCATCGCTGGACGATGTGCTGTATTTGCTGAATCCGATATGATACATAAACAGCAAATGGGACATGATATACCAGAGATTATTGCTGGTCTTTGTGATGCCCTTGTTCGTAATTATTTAAATAATGTTGGTAAAGGTAAAGACATTCAACCACCAGTTGTTTTTCAAGGGGGAGTTGCTGCAAACGAAGGTATAAGGGATTCCTTTAGCCGGGCTTTAAATACGAAAATAACTGTACCACAGAATTATGATGTAATGGGTGCTATAGGAGCAGGTATTTTGGCTAAAGAAATCATTCAGGAAGAAAAGCGTTCTACGAATTTTAAAGGTTTTGATATAACCGATTTTGATTACAGGGCTGAAAGCTATGAATGCACTGGTTGTTCAAATCACTGTGAAATTATAAATATTTATCAAAATGGAGAATTAATTGCTCGCTGGGGAGGTAGGTGTAGAAAAAATGAATTAAAAACAGTTTCTAATTAAGGTTGTTTTTAGTTGAAGAAAAATATATAATTATGTAAAGGAGGAAAGAGAACATATGTCTGTAATTATAGGCATTTCAATGGGATATAAGAGTAATAATGAAAAAAAGCTGGAAATAGACAAAAATTATTTGCAGGTAATTAAAGAAGTAGGTGGAATACCTGTTATCTTAAATCCTTTTATAAACGAAAAATATTTTAATAAAATTAATATAGATGGAATATTATTGACAGGTGGAGGCGATGTAGACCCTCGTTATTTTGGTGATAATCCACATAAAAAAATACGGAGAATAGATCCTGTACGCGATAATTTTGAGATAAAATTATGTAAATGGGCTATAAAGTCAAGACTACCTGTATTAGCAATTTGCAGGGGTATACAGGTTTTAAATATAGCCTATGGGGGAACAATTATTCAGCATTTAGATGGAGATATTATCAAACATGAACAGGAAAGTCCCGGCTGGCACCCATCTCATAAGATTAATATTAGTGATAATAATATATTAGCAGATATCTATGATAAAAGGGAAATATATGTTAATAGTTTTCATCATCAAGCTGTTTTAAAAACGGGTAATGGTTTAGAAATTGTAGCCCGGGCTGTGGATGGAATTATAGAATCTATAGCTAGCAGTGATAAATACTTTATTATTGGAGTTCAGTGGCATCCCGAATTAATGTACAAAAAAAATAGCAAACATTTAAAATTATTTAAAAGATTTATTAAAAATTGTGAGTGAAGTGGTGTTTATAGATGAGTATAGATGATATACTGAAAAAAGATGTAATAACAGTTAATCCCGAAACTAAATTTGGCCGAGTAGAGAAAATACTGACTGAAAATAATTTGACAGCATTAGCTGTTACAGTTGACGAAAAGATCAGGGGGATTATATCTATGTCAGATATATTAAAAATAAAGCCCCATGATTATGATGGTTTAGCGATTAAAAGATATATGCAAAAGCATTTTCCGGTTATTAAGAATGATACAAAAATCAAGCAGGCGGCTCAAATTATGAATAATTATAATTTAAGTATTTTACCTGTAGTTGAGAAAGAAAAATTTCTAGGGCTGATTTTTAAAAAAGATATAAAAAATTATTCTAACAGTTATAGCTATACTTTTTATGGTAATTGCTTAATAAAAATAAATAAAAAGATCTTTAATATAGAACAAAAATTAAAAAATTTACCTCTTAGATATATTAATGTAATTAACAAAGTAAGTGCTATCTTTAATAAATACAATATAAAAATATATATAGTTGGGGGATTAGTTAGAGATATTCTTCTTAATAAGGAAAACAGGGATCTTGATTTTATTTATGAAGGAATCATTGAGCCAGAAAAATTAAGAGAAATAATAGTGGAAATAGTAGAAAGACTCAATACAAACTGGGAATGTAACATATCTTTTAAAACAAACACATCTTTTAGAACAGCATCTATTCATTTTGAACAGGGTTTAAACCTTGATTTTGCAGCTTTAAGGAGAGAATATTATACATCTCCCGGTTCACTTCCTGAAGTTAAAGTAGCAAATCTGCAAGAAGATATTTTAAGAAGAGATTTTACAATTAATACATTAGTTTTGGATATTAATCCACTTAACCGGGGTGATGTATATGATTATATCGGGGGCAGAAAGGATTTGAAAAAGGGATTAATACGGGCTCTTCATTGTTATAGTTTTTTAGATGATCCAACGCGAATTATAAGAGGTATCAGACAGTCTATAGAGTTAAATTTTGATATTGAAGAGCAAACTAGAAAGTTAATAGAAGATGCACTCTTATATGGTAAATTTCCAGACTTGACAGAAGAAAGGGTATTTAAAGAGTTGAAACTTCTTTTTGACAGGCAAATAAATAATAAATTTATAAAATTATTGTCAGATTTACCTGTTTTTAATCTTCTGGCAATTAATATTAATATGAATAAGAAAATTGTTGCTAAATTATATAGACTTGAGGATATTCTTGCATATTTTTTAGAGAGGGATTATAATGTTAAAGACTGGTTATTGCGGTTGGCTGTTATTATTCCTGAAAGTCCTGCTGTAAAACTTGAAACCTGGAATATAAGTAAAGAAAACAAAGAAATACTATCTTTTCACGATTATGATAAATATATGAAAAAGTTATATTCAGCAGAAAAATCATCTCAGTTAGCTGATGTTTTAAATGACTTAAAACTGGAGAAAGTTATTTTATTAATGGTTGAAGATGAAAATATAGTTGATAAAGTAAAATATTATTATGAAAAGTTAGTTAAGATAGAACTGGCTATAAATGGTAATGATTTGCTTAAACTTGGACTTAAACCTGGTCCGGAGATAAAATATATTCTCAAAGAAGTCTGGAAGGCAAAGGTAAATGGTAAGCTAAATAATTACAGGAATGAAATAAACTATGCAAAAAAATTAATCAGAGATAAGGAAAGGAGCTAAAATTATGCCTTCAATACAGGAAATTATCTTATTACTTCCTATATTATTATTTTCATTGTCAATACATGAATTTTCACATGGTTTTATGTCTTATAAATTGGGAGACCCAACTCCAAAAGTAAATGGTAGACTGACATTAAATCCTTTAGCTCATCTTGATTTAATAGGTAGTCTTGTTTTGATTATTACCCGGAGAATAGGCTGGGCAAAACCTGTTCCTATAAATCCTCGTTATTATAAAAACCCACGCAAAGGGATGATGTATGTTGGATTTGCTGGTCCCGGGGCTAATATAGTTATGGCAATAATTTTATCCTTGATTATCAGGGTATTCTTGATTTTTAGTAATACTTCTTTAAACATGGTTTATAGTGGTTATTATTCGAATTTAACACAGACTATTGCCCGTTTCTTTCTACTGGCAATTATTATCAACCTTAGTCTGGCAGTATTTAATTTAATCCCTGTACCACCACTTGATGGCTCAAAAATATTACGTGGATTTTTACCTCCTCGTTTTGATAAGTATTTTTATAAGCTAGAAGGTCCACTAGGGATGGTAGTATTGTTAATACTGGCTTATACAGGTATATTATGGAAAATAATCAGTCCGGTTGTTAATTTATTTTTGAATATATTAATATAGGAGCTAAAATATGGAGTATGAGATTGATTTAGATATATTTCAGGGGCCACTGGAACTATTATATCAATTAATAAAAAAGAATAAGATCGAAATAAATGAGGTTTCTCTGGCTGAAATAACAGATCAGTATTTATCTTATTTACAGGAATTAAAGAGTTTTGACCTTGATTTGGCCAGTCAGTTTATGCTTATTGCAACAGAACTAATAGAATTGAAAACTGAAAATCTTTTGCCGGTTAAGTCCAAAAAAGAAAAAAGTAGTAATGAAAAGGATCTAGTTAATAGACTAAAGGAATATCAGAAATTTAAAAAAGCTGCCCATATATTAAGAGAAAAAAGAAAGAAAGCTGCAAAATCATATACTCGTAGGGTAGATATAACAGAAAAATATGATGAAAACTATGAATTGCAAATAAAAAAAGATGGGAATGAGTTAGCTGAAATTTATCTGAAAACAATAAAATCCTCATCAACAACTAATGATAATCAAATAAAAAAAGAAGAAAAATTAGATATAGATTACATTAATGAAGATGATATTAATGTTAATGATAAAATTAATTATATAATGAATAATCTAAGAGATAGGAATTCAGGAATTAAATTTAAAGAAATTATTGATAATAATAGTAATTGTCTGGAGATTATTGTTACTTTACTGGCTATGCTGGAATTGATTCATAGAAAGAAAATAAAGATTGAACAGGACAAATTATTTTCAGAGATAAAAATTTATATTGTTAATGAGAAGGTGTTTTCATGAATGAAAAATATATAGCTATAATTGAAGCTTTATTATTTACAGCTCAGGATATGATATCTTTAACAGAGATTGCAGATGTTATAGGTTTATCCAGAGTAGAGACTGAAGAATATATATCTATATTGAGTGATAGATACAGGGAGAAGGCTCATGGATTATTGCTTAAAGAATACAATAATAATTATATTTTAACAACTAAGCCCTTTTTTAGTTCATATATAGAAGATATGCATAATATAAAAAATAAAGTTAGTTTGAGTAAAGCTGCTCTAGAAACACTGGCAATAATAGCCTATAAACAGCCTGTAACTAGATCAGAGATTGAAGAAATAAGAGGAGTAAAGGCTGAAAAGACGCTTTTGACACTGGGTAAATATAATCTTATTAAAGAATTAGGGCGTAAAGATACTATTGGTAATCCTATTGTTTATGGTACAAGTGAAAAATTTCTTGAATATTTTAATTTAAAAAATTTATCCAAATTACCGGAAATAGAAGAAACTGATTAATAAATTACAGCCAAGATTTTTTCATTTAATTATTAAGACACTTTATTTTTAAAAAAAGAATATTTTTAACATGTTATGGAGATTATAAGATATGGGTGAGATAGAAATTGATACTTATCTTATTAATCTCTTTTTTTATTTTTATAGCTTTATTATTTATTCCTGTAAGTGTAAAGATAGTGTATAGTTATAATCAAAACAAAAATTATTATAAAATAAAAATAAAAATATTTAAAATTATTACTATACCATTATCCAGGGAAGAAGATAAACTAAAAGCTGATATAAAAATAAAAAATTACAAAAAATATTCACAAATTATCTTAAAAAGATTAAATATAAACTGGAAATTTTTATATCTTGAAAGCAAATATGGTTTTGGCAATCCAGCTTATACAGCGATTTCTTATGGCATCATCTGGAGTATTTTGGGAACATTAGTTACTGCTTTTGATATAAAAAAACCGGTTATAAAGATAAGCTCAGAATGCAATGAAAAAATTTTTACATTACATATTGAAAGTATATTTTCTCTATATATAGGTAATATTATTTATACAGGATTTTTTATTTTAAAGGAGGAAATATGTAATGGCAGAACAAAATATTGAAAAATTACTGGATACAGCTATGAAAAATATTGAATCTATGGTTGATGTAACAACAATAGTAGGTGAACCGGTAGAAACTATGGAAGGAAGTGTAATAATACCTGTTTCACGTGTCAGTTTTGGTTTTGCTGCCGGGGGAGGAGAATTTCATAATAAAGCAGAAGCAGATAGAGAAAACCCGCCATTTGCCGGTGGTAGTGGAGCAGGGGTTATGATTAATCCCGTAGCTTTTCTAGTGGTTACAAATGATGAAATAAGGTTATTGCCGGCAAAAAATAATGCGGTAGCAGAAAGACTGGTAAATATTGCTCCAGAATTAGTTAAAGAGATAAAAAATTTAATAAAAAATAAAACCAGCATGTGAAAAAATGCTGGTTTTTAAATTAATATTAATTTAAATATCACATATATATTTTAATATAATGTATAGTAGGTGAGCAAATGCAGAAGAAAAAAAATATATATTTAATTTTATTAATAATAACAATAATAATATTGTATTCTAATTTTGTATTTGCCAGCCCCCCACAGGTTGGTGCCAGAGCAGCTATAGTTATGGATATTAAAACAGGGCAGGTATTATATAATAAACATATGAATGTAAAGATGCC
Source organism: uncultured Halanaerobiales bacterium (assembly GCA_964427565.1). Taxonomy (GTDB): domain Bacteria; phylum Bacillota; class Halanaerobiia; order Halanaerobiales; family JADQBU01; genus CAYRVO01. The sequence continues at coordinate 20,117 of CAYRVO010000001.1, forward strand.
TCCTGCAAGTACTACAAAAATATTAACAGCAATAATTGCTATTGAAGAAGGTAATCTGGAAGATACTGTAACTATCAGCAGAAAAGCTGCTTACCAGGAGGGTTCTTCTATCTGGTTAAAAGAGGGGGAAGAATTAACTCTGGAAGAATTATTGTATGGAGTAATGCTTTCTTCAGCTAATGATGCTGCTATAGCTGTTGCCGAGCATATTGCTGGATCTGTAACAGAATTTGTGGAACTTATGAATGAAAAGGCAAAGGAAATAGGGGCTAATAAAAGTAATTTTTTAAATCCTAATGGATTACCCTGTACAGGTCATTATTCTACTGCATATGATCTGGCAAAAATTATGAGTTATGCTTTAAAAAATAATACTTTTGCTCAGATTACGGCCACAAAATATAAAACAATATCATGGGATGATAACACATGGGATAGGGGGTTAAGAAATCATAATAGGCTATTGTGGTCTTACAAAGGAATAACAGGAGGTAAAACTGGATATACAAAAGCAGCCGGTAGATGTCTTGTAACTTCTGCTAGCAGGCAAGGAAGAGAAGTAGTTGCAGTAGTTTTAAATTGTGCGAGTGATTGGCATGACTGTAAAAGATTAATGGATTATGGTATAGAGAACTTTAAATATGAAAAAGTTTTTACTCGTGGTGATAAAATATGTTCATTGACATGGGAGGAGACTGCTGAAAAAGATTTTAAATTATTAGCCAGTAAATCACTTTATGTGACAGTACCGAAAGGTGGTAAAATATCCGTTAAAAAAGTAATAAATATTTTAGAAGAAAAAGAGTTACCGGTTAAAAAAAATGAAAAATTGGGTTATATATCTGTTTATCATAAAGATAAATTAATTGACAGGATAGAACTTGTCACAGATAGGGAATTAAATTTCAATTCTTTATTTAGACGTTTATGGCATAACCTGACTCTGGTTTTAAAAAATAATTTTAATAAAGGATTAAATTTATCTTTAAAGAATATACAAACAGGGAGGTATGCTAAATTATATGCTACGTTTGCAGAAATTTATGGCCCATGCCGGAATAGCTTCCAGAAGAAAATCGGAAGATATTATTAAACAGGGAAGAGTAAAAGTTAATGGTGAAGTAATTACAGAAATGGGAGTAAAAATAGATCCAGAAAGTGATTGTGTTGAGGTGGATGGTAATATTATTAGTAAGGAAAACAAAATTTATCTTTTATTAAATAAACCTATAGGGTATGTTACAACAGTATCTGATCCTCGGGGACGTAAAACTGTTATGGATTTAATTGCAGGTATTGAACAAAGAATTTATCCAGTAGGAAGACTTGATTATGATAGTAGTGGTTTACTGATTATGACAAATGATGGGGATTTGACAAATATTTTAACACATCCATCATTTGAGGTAAATAAAACTTATATGGTTCAGGTGGAGGGTAAAGCTGATAGAAAAAGATTGAAGAGGTTAGAAAAAGGAGTGAAGTTAAAAGATGGTTTAACTGCTCCTGCTATAGTAAAAAATATAAGTTATAGGGGTAATAGTACTGTTTTTAATATTACTATTCATGAAGGACGTAATAGAGAAGTAAGAAGAATGTGTAAAAAAATCAATTATAGTGTTCTTAATTTAAAAAGAATAACTGTTGCCAATCTTACATTAGGTAATTTACAGGAAGGTAATTATAGACATTTAAATGAAGAGGAAGTTAATAATCTCAAGAAATTGAAGTTAAAGGAAGGAATTAACTAAAATATAAAGAATATAAATACTACAGACAAATTAATAATATTTAAATAATTCAAAGCATTCATTAAAAAAGGAGGATTCATAACAAATGGAAGTATTAAAAGTTTCATCAAAATCAAGCCCTAAATCTGTTGCAGGTGCACTTGCTGCTGTATTACGAGAGGAGGGTAAAGCAGAAATGCAGGCTATTGGAGCGGGAGCTGTTAATCAAACAATCAAAGCTATTGCTATAGCAAGGGGTTATGTAGCTCCAAATGGTCTGGATTTGATATCAATACCGGCTTTTACTGAGATTGAAATTGATAATGAAGAAAGAACAGCTTTAAAGTTCTTAGTAGAGCCACGTTAATAATAAACTTTAAAAATATAAATGTTTGTATGATTATAAAACCTATCTATAACAGATAGGTTTTTTCTTGTATTTTTTACTGTATATTGATAAAATTAGTTGTTAATGAGGTGGCTAAATATGTTCCTGAAGAAATTGAAAATAAATGGTTTTAAATCATTTGCCAGACCAATTAAAATAGAATTCAATTCTCCCTTGACAGCAATTGTAGGTCCTAATGGTAGTGGGAAGAGTAATATTGTTGATGCTATACGCTGGGTACTTGGAGAACAGAGTGCCAAAATGCTACGTGGTAAGACGATGGCTGATATTATTTTTTCTGGTAGTAAAAATCATAAACCACTGCAAAAAGCAAGTGTTTATTTGTATCTTGATAATAGTGACCATACATTAGAAGTAGAAAGTAACGAAGTTATTATAGGTAGGCGGGTAACTAAAGATGGTGAAAGTGATTATCTGTTAAATGGTAATGTTTGTAGATTGAAAGATATTAAAAAATTACTTCTTGGGACAGGCCTGGGTAAAGATTTATATTCTATTGTTGGTCAGGGTAAAATTGATTCTATTATAAATAGTAAGCCTGCTAAATTAAGGGAATTATTTGAAGAAGCGGCAGGTATAAGTAGACATAAGATGCGTAAAGAAGAGGCTGAAAAAAGATTGCAAAAGACAAGCCAGAACCTGCAGCGTATAAATGATTTAATAAATGAATTAAAGAAACAACTTAGACCCCTGAAAAAAGAAGCAGAAAAGGCAAAAAAACATGAAAAGATTAAAGCGAAATTGAAAAAGATGGAAATAAATTTGTTTATGGATAAATGGGAAGAAAATAAGGTTGAATTTTCCTCAGTTAAGATGAATAAAAAATTTTTGCAGGAAAAACTAGAATATAATCAAGAAGAATTACAAAAATTAAAAGATAATATTGAAGAAAATAATAAAATTATTGAGAAAAAAAAGAAATTAATGGCTAGAAAAAAAGAAAAACTTTTTAACTTAAGATCCAGGAAGGATGAATTAAAGAACAAAGTTACACTCTACAAAGAAAGAAAAAATAACATTATTGATAATATAGATTCTATTAACAACTGGAAAGAAAATATAATTACTAAAAAAGATGAGATCAAAGTAAATATTAATGAGTTGAAAGATAAAAGAAAAAAATCTGAGAATAAAAAAGAAACTTTACAAAAAAAAATAAAGTCAGAGAAGGCTCAATTAAAGAAATATAGAGAAAATGTAGAAGATTTAAAAGAAGAATTAAATAATTATCAGGATGAATTAATAATTGGCAAAGAAAATATTAAGGATATAAAATATGAAATGGAGAGAGTCAAAGAAAAAATAAATTATATTCAGGAAAATAAACAGAATTTAGAAAATGAACAAAAAATGATAAGTAAAAAGATTAATATGCGTAAAAAAAATAGAGAAAAAGTTAAAACAGAACTTAGATCACTGGTTAAAAAAAGAGAAACTATTGAGAAGGAAAATAATAATTTACCAGAAACCAGGCAGAAAAAAATTGATTTATGTGAAAAAAAAGAAGATGAACTAGAAAGATTAAATAATAAACTACAAGATAAAATTTCAAGATTAAACATACTTAGGGAGATGGATGATAGTTATAATGGATATTATTATGGTGTAAAAAATGTTTTGCAGGCTAATGATAAATTTGAAGGAATAAAAGGTATAGTTGCCAACTTAATTAATGTTAAAAAGGACTATGTACAGGCTGTAGAAACTGCTTTGGGAGCCAAAATGCAGAATCTGGTTGTAGATAATGACCATACAGCTGGAAATATAATTAAACATCTAAAAAGAAATAAACTGGGCTATGCTACATTTTTACCTGTTAATCTTATAAATGGGAAAAAGATAATTCTGGATAATAATATTAAAGATATAGAAGGATATAGTGGTATAGCATCTAACTTTGTTGAACATAAAAATTATTTACAGGGTATAGTTGATTATTTACTTGGTAATATAATAATTACCCGTGATATTGATTCTGCTGCCGAGATTACCAAAAAAATAAATAGTAGATATAAAATAGTAACTCTTGCGGGAGAAATAATAAGGACTGGTGGAGCAATGAGTGGTGGCAGCAAGAAAACTGCTAAGAAAAGTTTAATTAGCAGGTCACAGGAAAAAAAGAAGTTAGCAGCAGTAATTGAAAAGCTAAAAAATGAGGTAAATAGGAAAAGGCATAAAATTTCAAAGATAAAAATAGAAATTGAAAAGCTTGAAGATAATATGAATCAAAACAGAGAGATGATTCACAGGTTGGAATTGGATGAAAGTAGTGTTCAGGCTGATCTTAAAGGGCTTAATAGTGATATCTATAAATTAGAAAAAACGAAAGAAAATAATGATAATAAGATTAAAATAGATAATAAAGAGTTGGGTAAATTAAATAATAGAAGAGAAAAGTTAATTTCTAAAATTGACGAATCAGATAATAATAGTAAAGAACAGGAAATTATAAATAAACTGAAAAAAAGAATAAATAAACTGGAAGAAAATATAAATACTGTTAATAAAAAGATTACAGATGTAAAAGTAAAAATTGCTACTGAAAAACAAAAACTAGAAAGCTTTAAAACAGAAAGAAAGAAAATGAAAGAGAAAATAAATAGTTACAACAATAAATTTAAAGATAAGAACAAAAAAATCAAAAATAAAAAGGAAGAATTAGAAAATATAGAATCCAAATTAGATGATGTAAAAAGTGAATTATTGAACTACAGACAGCGGATTAAAAATACTGATAATGATATACCTGCTATGAAACAAAAAATTGAAGAAAAAGATAAAAAATTAGATGAACTTATTAATCAAAAGCAAAACAAAGAACAGGAAATTGAAAAAATAAAAGATCAAATACATAAAATAGAATTAAAATTGAACCGTCTAGAAAATAAGCGTCATAACATCAAGCAAAAGCTGGAGGAAGATTACCAGTTAAATCCTGAAAAAGATAATCCTGACAATAGAATTAAAATAACAGATTATAAAAATGTTAAAAATAAGATAAATGAATTTAAAAAAACAATAAAAGCTATGGGAATGGTAAACAGAGGTGCTGAAAGAGAATATAATAAATTGAAAAAAAGGGTAGATTATCTGATAAGTCAAAAGCAGGATTTATTGCAGGCCAAAGAGTCAATTAATAAAGTAATTGCAGAAATAGAGGATACAATGGGAAACTTGTTTTATAAATCATATACTAATGTTAAAGAAAAATTCGAGAATATTTTTAATGAATTATTTTCAGGTGGTAAAGCTCAATTAAGTCTAACAGAACCCGATAAATTATTGACTACAGGAGTAGAAATCAGTGCTCAACCCCCAGGTAAGAAGCTAAAAAAATTATCATTAATGTCCGGTGGAGAAAGAGCTTTGACAGCAATTGCGCTTGTTTTTGCTTTTCTAAATGTAAGTCCTAGTCCCTTTTATATACTTGATGAAATAGATGCCCCACTGGATGATGCAAATGTTGATAGATTCGGTAGATTTATATCTAAGTACGCTAAATTTGCCCAATTTGTTATAATTACCCACCGTAAGCATATGATGACCAGGGCCGATACTATATATGGTGTTACTATGCAGGAAATGGGTATATCAAGGCTGGTTTCTTTAAATATGAATTCTCAGGGAGGCAAAATATATGAATATATTTAAAACAGATAGTAAAGATAATGATGGATTATTCAAAAGGCTTAAGTCGGGCTTAAAAAAAACAAGGGCAGGATTTGTAGATAAAGTAACAAATCTATTCAGTGGTTATAGTAAAATTGATGATGATCTATACGAAGACCTTGAAGAATTATTAATTCAGGCTGATGTAGGTGTTCATACAACAATGACTCTGGTCGAAGATTTAAGAGAAAGGGCGGAAGAAGAAAAAATTGATAGTCCGGAGGAATTAAATAATATTTTTCAGGAAGAAATACGTAAAATTTTACAGGACGAAGAGCAACAGCTAGCAATAAAGCAGGGACTTAATATAATGATTGTAGTTGGTGTTAACGGTTCAGGTAAAACAACTACAATTGCTAAACTGGCTAGAAGAATAAAAGATAGAGATAAAAAGGTTATTCTGGCAGCAGGGGATACTTTCAGGGCGGCAGCTATTGACCAATTACAGATCTGGGCCCAGAGGCTAGGAGTAGATATTATTGCCCAGAATGAAAATGCTGATTCAGCAGCAGTTGCCTATGATGCTGTACAATCTGCAAAGTCAAAAGATGCTGATTTTTTAATTATTGACACTGCCGGGCGTTTGCATACCCAGAAAAATTTAATGAAGGAATTAAAAAAAGTTAAAAGAGTTGTAAAACAGGAAGCAGGAAAAGCCGAGGTGCAGGTATTACTGGTTCTAGATGCCACAAACGGTCAAAATGCAATTTCACAGGCTAAGTTATTTAATGAAGCAGTAGAGGTTGATGGAATAGCCTTGACTAAATTAGATGGAACTGCAAAAGGTGGTATTGTAGTAGCAATAAAAAATGAACTGGGTATTCCTATAAAATTAATTGGTGTTGGTGAAGACGCCGAAGATTTACAGGATTTTAATCCGGACGAGTTTGTAGAGGCTTTATTTATGTGAATCTTAATACAGAGCTGATATTTTTTAGCTAAAAGAGCCCTATCTAAAAGATTATTAGATAAGGCATAATTTCCCCAATATCCTTGACAAATTAATTAATTTTAGTTATACTATCATCTGTAAAGTTA
>CAYRVO010000002.1:0-23509 GCA_964427565.1 uncultured Halanaerobiales bacterium
AGTAAGGGTTGAAACTTCAGCTGTTATCATGAAAGAGTTGACAGATAAAATCTATGAATCAAAATTAATATATCAAACACCAACTTTTGATGACAGGGTTAGAACTTTCTGTATGTCACCCTATGGAGAAGTCGTTAATGAAAATAATCAGGGTTTGATTACAGTAAATGGTCACAGTCATGCAGATATAAAGACAGAAAACACAAATTTTGCTCTACTGGTAAGTAAGACTTTTACAGAACCATTTCATGAACCAATAACTTATGGTAAAGATATTGCTAAATTGGCTAATTTACTCGGTGGTGGTGTGCTGGTACAGAGATTGGGGGATTTACTTGATGGCCATCGTTCTACTCCGGTGAGAATAGGAAGAGGAATTGTAGAACCTACATTAAAGGAAGCTACACCCGGAGACCTGAGCCTGGTACTTCCCCACCGTCATTTAACAGGTATTATTGAAATGCTGGAGGCTCTGGATAATTTAGCTCCCGGTCTTTATTCGCGCGATACACTACTTTATGGTGTTGAAGTCAAATTTTATTCTTCGCGGTTGAATGTTAAAGATGATCTGGAAACAAAGATTAATAATCTTTATGTCGGTGGAGATGGAGCCGGTATAACCCGTGGTTTAATGCAGGCTTCAGTATCTGGACTTGTCATTGCCGGGGCAATAATTGATAAGATATGAAAGACAAACAAATTTATAAATGTCGGTCATATTACAGCAGGAAATTTACAGCAGAATTACTGTCAAAAACATTAATGAATATTTATCAATCATTATTTACTTACTTTGGTCCTCAGAACTGGTGGCCGGCTGATACAAAAATAGAAATAATAGTTGGTGCTATATTAACTCAGGCTGTCAGCTGGAGAAATGTTGAACAGGCTATAGCAAACCTGAAGGAACAGAGTTGTATAGATATTAAATGTTTAAAAAATATCGAGGAAAAGGATATAGCCCGGCTTATTAAGCCAGCCGGTTATTACAATATGAAGGCTAAAAAAATTAAAGCCTTTATTAAATTCCTGACACAAAATTATAATGATGATTTACAGAAAATGTTTACAATAGAAAAGGCAAAATTGAGGGAAGAGTTACTTTCTGTCTACGGTGTAGGTCCAGAGACGGCAGATTCAATTATGCTTTATGCCGGTGAATATCCGTCATTTGTAGTAGATAGCTATAGTAAACGGATTTTTTACCGACTTGGATTAGTAAAAGAGGATATTAGATATCATGATCTGAAAAATATGCTGGAAAATAATCTTGACTCTGATGTTAAGATATATAATGAATATCATGCTTTACTTGTAGAACTGGGTAAAAATTATTGTACTAAGAATGAACCTGATTGTAAGGATTGTCCGCTGATAAATAATAAAATAATAAGGAAAATGGAATGCTAAATGAAAAACCACAGTATTTAAAAATACTGTGGTTTGATTCTTATTCAGGCAAATAAGGTGATTTATTTATTAAAGCTTCCATGACTGCCACCTGCAAGAAGCAAAATAAGAATTAGGAAGATAATAAAGATATAACTGGAACCAAAACCGCCACCTTCAAGTTCATAGTCTCCCATTTTTTCACCTCCATTATTAACATTTGTTATAGTATATGGGAGATTATAAATTTTGTTAATTTTCATTTTATATGAGTTGAATTTTAGAGAATAAAGTAATATATAAAAAAACTTCCAGCTAAGGGAGTTAAGATTCTGAAAGTTAGTTGTAGAAATAAAATGGTCTGGCTGCCGAGATTTGAACTCGGGACCTCTGCCTCCCGAAGGCAGCGCGCTACCAAGCTGCGCCACAGCCAGATATCAATACAGAACATATTTGGAATTACAAAAAATATTATAACATGATTTTGTTTATAAGTAAAGTTTCTTGACAAAGAACATTTAGTATGTTATATTCTTTAGTAAATTAAATTATTAAAGAGATAAAGAGATGGGGTATATTTAATGCAAAAAAATAATATTTTAAATTCACCACCGGGTATGAAAAGTTATCTACCTGATAGTGCAACTGAATTTAGAGAAATAAGGGCTAAAATAAGAGAAATATTTCAAACATGGGGCTATAGATCAATAATAACACCTCTACTTGAATATTACGATTCTCTGTTGACAGGAATGGGTCAACATACTAAAAAGGAATTTTATAAAATGATAGATTATGACGGAAACATACTGGCTTTAAGACCAGAGATGACAGCTCCTATAGCCCGGACTATTGCTCATCGTATGGAAGATTTAACTCTACCTCTGCGGCTTTCCTATTTTGCACCTGTATACAGATATGATTCACCACAGGTGGGTAAGTATAGAGAAATATATCAGATGGGACTTGAATTTATCGGGCATAACAGTCTTTCTGATGCAGAAGTGATAATAATTGCTATTGAGGCCATAAAAAACACAGGTCTTAAGAATTTTAAAATAGATTTAGGTCATACCGGTTTTATAGATGGAATTATAAATGAATTGCGGCTGACTGAGGACAAAGCCAGTAAGTTAAAATCATTATTAAATAAGAAAGATTTTGTAGGTATAGATGAGTATATAAGTAGTTTAAATGTTAGCAATATAAGCCTGCTCAAAAATATATTGCGCTTGCGTGGTGATAAAGAAGTTCTTGATAGAGCAAATGAAATGGTTAGCAATGAACAATCTCTTCAGGCTCTAAATGAGCTTCAGGCTTTATTTAATAGTTTAGAAAAATATGATGTTGCGGAGAATGTAAATTTTGATCTCAGTTTAAATAGAGGATTCAATTATTATACAGGTATAGTTTTTGAAGGTTTTACAGGAAAACTGGGTTATACAATCTGTGGTGGTGGTAGATATGATAATCTACTGCATAAATATGGTGCCGGTAAAATTCCGGCTGTAGGATTTGCTATTGGTATTGAACGTTTAAGAATAGCTCTTCAGAATCAGGGTTATGAATTTGAACAGCAACCTGTGGATGGTATAATTTTATATAATGCTGAAGATGGTGGAGATCTGGCTTTAAGTATAACTAAAATGATGCATAAGAGAAATTTAAAAGTAATGTTAAAAGAAGATACAGATCTGGAAAAATATATTACTAAATGTAGACAGGAAAATATAGCAAAGATTATATCCCTTTTAGATATTGAAAACGGAAAAATATATATTAAAAATGTAAAATCTGGTGTAGTAGAAACTATTATACAAAAAGAAGGGTGGGAGGATAAATTATGGAAGGTCTGGTAACTGCTCTGCCTAAAGGAAGATTAATGCAGCCGATAATTAAAATTTTGCAGGAAGCGCAATTGATAAGCAAAGAACTGGATATTAATGTTATATCACGGGAATTAATTTACCGGGATCCGGAAAGTAATAATTCATATTTACTGGCAAAACCTAAAGATGTACCTGCCTATGTTGAACATGGTGCGGCTGATATTGGTATTACAGGTAAGGATGTCATAAGTGAGCATGGCCGCTCCCTTTATGAGCTATATGACCTGGGTACCGGTTCCTGCAATCTAGTAGTAGCTGTACCAAAAGAGAATAAGATAACATCTATAGAAGAAATACCCAAACACAGCCGGGTAGCGACCTCATATCCTTCTATAACTAGAAATTTCTTTAAAGAACAGGGTTTACAGGTGGATATCATATATTTGAATGGATCGGTAGAACTGGCTCCGGCAGTTGGACTGGCTGATTTAATTGTAGATATTACTTCAACCGGTACTACCTTAAGGAAAAATAATTTACTTCCTATTGCTGAAGTTATGAGATCAACAGCCCGATTAATTGTAAACAATGTCAGTTATAAGACAAAATATGATAGGATAATTGAATTGCTAAATAATTTAAAAAGTAGAGGGAGTGAGGAGTAAAGATGGAAAAATTATTTTTCCCGGAAAACAGGGAAAGAATTGATAAAATAATAGCAGGTAGAAACTTTACGATAAGTGATGATATAAACAAGACTGTAAATGAAATAATAAAGCATGTAAAAGCAGAAGGTGACAAAGCTTTATATGAATATACTGCTCGTTTTGATAAGGTGGTATTAAAACAGTTAAGAGTAGATAAATCAGAAATAGAAGCAGCATATGATAGTATTGATGGAGATTTTTTAGAACCTCTAAATAAAGCAATTAACAATATACGCGATTATCAGGCCCGTAACCTGCCCGAAAATAGTTTTTATTACAGAAACAGGAATATGGTAGGTCAGGTAGTAAATCCCATGCAGAGGGTTGCAACCTATGTACCGGGTGGTACAGCAGCCTATCCTTCATCTGTTTTAATGACAGCCATTCCTGCCCAGGAAGCAGGTGTAGAAGAAATTGTAGCTGTATCTCCACCAGGAGAGAATGGTAAAATTAATCCTTATACACTGGTGGCTTTAGCTGAAGTGGGAGTAAATGAAATATACAAAGTAGGTGGTGCCCAGTCTATAGCTGCTCTGGCCTATGGTACTGATAGTATTGATGCTGTAGAAAAAATTGTTGGTCCCGGTAACATATATGTAACAGTAGCAAAAAAGAAAGTTTTTGGACAGGTAGATATAGATATGCTGGCCGGACCCAGTGAAATATTGATCCTGGCTGATGATACGGTAAACACTGAATTTGTAGCTGCAGATTTATTATCTCAGGCTGAACATGATCCTCTGGCTGTTCCTGCTTTAATTACTAATTCTCAGGAAATAATGCAGGAAATTGATAATGAGGTACAGAGACAACTTCAGAATTTAGATAGAGTAGATATTGCCCGTGAATCATGGCAGGAAAAGGGATTAATTATTTACGTGGAAGATATAAAGGAAGGTATAAAGCTGGTAAATAAATTTGCACCTGAACACCTGGAATTAATGATTTCCGATCCCAGCTCATATCTGGGTTTGATTCGTAATGCGGGTGCTATTTTTATAGGTCAATATTCACCTGAACCACTTGGGGATTATATGGCTGGTCCCAGTCATGTACTACCAACAGCTGGAACTGCCCGTTTTGCTTCTCCTCTTAGTGTTAATGATTTTGTTAAAAGATCGAGTATAATATGTTATCAAAAAGAAGGTCTGGCGGCAGATGAAAAAGCTATTAGAAAATTGGCTGGACTTGAAGGCTTATCAGCCCATGCCAATGCAATAAAAGTACGTTTTGAGGAGGGTGAAAATGGAAAAGCAGATAAAACTTAATAGTAATGAAAATCCCTTTGTTTTTAATAAACAGATAATAGAGGAAATAAAAGAAATAGCCGAAAAATTAAATTATAATATTTACCCTGATTCATCTGCCTATCTTTTACGTAAGGAGATAGCAGATTATATTGACAAACCTGTAGAAAATATAATGGCCGGTAATGGTTCTGATGAATTGTTATTAATGATAATGCTTGCATTTGGTGGAGTGGATAAAGAAATTATTTTTCCGGTTCCTACTTTTTCTATGTATAGAAAATATGCCCGTGTAAGTGGTTCAAAAACAATTAAAATTCCTCTTAATTCTGATTTTTCACTACCCAGAAAAAAATTGGATGAATATCTGGATAATGGAAAGGAAGGAGTTATTATAATCTGTTCTCCAAATAATCCAACCGGGAATTTGTTTGCTCTATCAGAACTGGAAGAAATAATTGCCAGTACAAATAAGATAGTAGTTATTGATGAAGCCTATTTTGAATTTGCAGAACAGACAGCTATTGAATTAACTGATAGTTATAGTAATTTAATTGTTTTGCGAACATTATCAAAGGCTTTCAGCCTGGCGGCACTGAGAATAGGTTATCTTGTAGCAGATTTATCACTTATTGACAGTTTAAATGATGTAAAATCTCCCTATAATTGTAATAGATTCAGTCAGCAGATTGCCAGACTTGTTTTACAAAAAAGAAATTTAATGCAAGATGTATGGAGCCAAATAAAAGATAATAGAGAAAAACTATATAATAATTTACAGTCTCTAACCGGGATAACAACTTATTCTTCAGATGCTAACTTTATTTTATTTAATACCAGGGTTAAGGAGAAAAAGGTATATAAATTATTACTGGAAGCAGGGATAGAAATAAGATATTTCCCCGGACTTGCGGTTACAGGTAATAGTCTCAGAGTTACAGTTGGTCGTAAGCAGGACAACAAATTATTTGTGGCTAAATTACAGGAGGTAATAGAATGGTTACAATAGAAAGGAATACAGCTGAAACAGAAATCAAACTGAGTTTGAATTTACAGGGAGAAGGAAAGTATAATATAGATACTGGCATTGGATTTTTTGATCATATGTTGGAACTATGGACAAGACATGGTTTTTTTGATCTTGATTTGCATGTAGATGGAGATCTATATGTAGATGGACACCACACTGTCGAAGATACAGGTATTGTTATAGGCCAGGCAATTAATAAAGAACTGGGATTAAAAAAAGGAATTAAACGTTATGGTGATGTAATTTTACCCATGGATGAGTGCCTGGTAATTGTAGCTGTTGACTTAGGGGGGCGTTCCTATTATAATAGTGACCTAAATTTTAACAGGGAAAATGTTGGTAACTTCCCTGTTGAACTTTTTGATGAGTTTTTTATAGCTTTAACTGCCAATGCTAATTTTAATTTACATTTCAAAATGCTGAAAGGTGGAAACACACACCATATGCTAGAAGCCTGTTTTAAGGGTTTTGCCCGGGCTTTTGATAAAGCGGTACAGGCTGAACCACGGTTGGGAAAAAATCCACTATCAACAAAAGGCAGATTAAGTGAGGGTGATGATAATTGCTAGCAATTATAGATTATGGGTTAGGGAATCTTGGTAGTGTAGTCAATGCTTTTAGATATTTAGATGTTGAGGTAGTATTAACTGCAGATAAGGAAGATATACTTGCAGCAGAGGGAATCATTCTGCCCGGAGTTGGTGCTTTTGGTGAAGGAATGAAAAATTTAAGGAAAAGAAATCTGGATAAAGTAGTAATTAATAGTGTTCAAAAAGGCAAACCTTTGCTTGGTATATGTCTGGGTTTGCAGCTTTTGTTTTCCAGTAGTGAGGAAGATCCTGATATTAAAGGATTGGATCTTATAAAAGGCCGGGTTAAGAAATTTGATGAGCAAAACATAAGTAAAATACCTCATATAGGCTGGAACCAGATTGAGTTAACTGACAATGATCCTCTGTTTAAGGGGCTTAAGAAACCCCGTAATTTTTATTTTGTACACAGTTATTATGTTGTTCCTCAAAATAATCAATTTAGTCTGGGGAAAACTATATACAGTAGTGAAAAATTTACATCTGTAGTAAGAAAGAATAATATCTGGGGTATACAATGTCATCCTGAGAAAAGCAGTAAAACAGGATTGAAATTTTTACAGAATTTTAGTGAGGTGGTAAAATAATGGAAGTTATCCCGGCAGTAGATATAAAAGATGGTAAATGTGTCCGGCTGGAGCAGGGAGATTTTAAAAAAGAAAAGATATATTATGATAATCCCCTGGAAATTGCATTGTACTGGCAGAAAAAAGGAGCGAAAATACTGCATGTTGTTGATCTGGATGGAGCTAAAGATGGTCGTCCCCAGAATATGTCACTCATTAAGAATATAGCAGAAGAGTTAACTATTCCAGTACAGGTTGGGGGGGGGATCAGAAATAGAGAAGTAATTACTGAGTATTTGCAGTCAGGTATGTTGCGGGTAATAATTGGTACTTTAGCATTAGAAAAACCTGACCTTGTAAGCAAATTAGTAAATAAATTTGGAGCTGATAAAATTGTCGCCGGTATTGATGCCCGTGAAAATTATGTTGCTGTAAAAGGCTGGCTGGAAACAAGTGAAAGGCATGTTCAGGATGTTATTAAGGATTTGCGAGAAAGAGGAATTTATACTTTTATATATACAGATATTACTAAGGATGGAATGCTGGCAGGTCCCGATATTGAAGGCCTGAAAAAGTTAAAATCCCTGACGGGTATTGAAATTATTGCTTCCGGTGGTGTTACCACAGAAGAACATATACAGAAATTACAGGATATTGGCATTGAATATGCTATTGTTGGAAAGGCGTTATATACTGAAAAGCTTAATTATGAAGGGTTATGGGGTGAATAAGATTGTTGACCAAACGTATAATTCCCTGTCTGGATGTCTGTGAAGGGCGTGTAGTAAAAGGGGTTAATTTTGTGAATTTAAGAGATGAGGGTGACCCGGTAGAGATGGCTGAATATTATGATCGTGAAGGTGCAGATGAGCTGGTTTTTTTGGATATTACAGCTTCTTATGAAAAAAGAGATATAATGCTGGAGATAGCCAGAAAAACAGCTACTAAGTTATTTATACCATTTACTATTGGTGGTGGTATCAGGACAATTCAAGATATGAGAGAAATCTTAAAAAGTGGAGCAGATAAGGTATCTATAAATACTGCTGCTGTTAAAAACCCAGAAATTATAACTTCTGGGGCCCGTAAATTTGGTAGTCAGTGTATTGTTGTTGCTATAGATGCCAAAAAAATAGATAATAATAAATGGGAAGTATATATAAAAGGTGGTCGAGAACCAGTTGGTCTGGATGTTATTGAATGGGCAAAAAAAGTTGAAAATTTAGGTGCAGGTGAGATATTATTAACAAGTATGGATGCTGATGGAACTAAAGATGGTTATGATATTGAACTACTTAATCGTGTTAGTTCAACTTTATCAATACCTGTTATTGCTTCCGGTGGAGCCGGTAAACCAGAACACTTAAAAGAAGCTTTGACTGCTGGTAAAGCAGATGCAGTTTTAGCAGCTTCAATTTTTCATGAAAAGGAGTATTCATTAGCAGAAGTTAAAAAATATCTTGCCGGTAATAATATTGCTGTCCGCAAAGTTTAATATATAGTAATGGGAATAATAAAATTATGAGAACTAACAGAGGTGTAAATATGGGAAAAGAAGAAAATATTATAAATAAAGTAAAATTTAATGATAAAGGATTAATCCCCGCAGTTTTGCAGGATTGTGAAAGTGGAGAGGTACTGATGGTAGCTTATATGAATGAAACAGCTTTAAAAAAATCACTACAGACAGAAAAAGCTTATTTCTGGAGTCGTTCCCGGCAAAAACTATGGTTGAAGGGAGAGACATCAGGGAATTATCAATTGATAGAAGAAATAAAAATAGATTGTGATAGTGATACACTTTTAATAAAAGTTAAACCACAGGGCCCTGCCTGTCATACTGGCCATAAAAGTTGTTTTTACCGTGTTATAGAAGGGAATGAAATTCGGGAAAAGGAAAGCGAAAGTTTTAACGACAAAACACAATTTTTGCAGACACTTACAGATATTATATATTCCAGAAAAGAAAATCTTCCTGAAGATTCATATACAAGCTATTTGTTTACAGAAGGTATAGATAAAATATGTAAAAAAATAGGGGAAGAAGCAACAGAAGTAGTTATTGCTGCCAAGAATGAAATTGAAGATGAAATTATCTATGAGAGTGCAGATTTGATTTATCATTTACTTGTTATTCTGACATTGTATGATATTACTCCCGGGAAAGTTATTGCCGAGCTGGAACAGCGCCATAAGTAAATTACTAAAATAAAAATAACAGTCATAAGCAGGAGAACAGTCAATAATTATAGAATACTTTTGTTTAGAGTAAAAAAATTATATTCACAAAAGAAGGAAAAACGGAGAGTGCTATAATGAAGAAAGATATACTAGCAGGATTAAATCCACAGCAAAAAGAAGCAGTGATACATAAAGATGGTCCTTTACTTGTTCTGGCTGGAGCCGGGAGTGGTAAGACACGTGTTTTAACAAAAAGGGTGGCCTATCTTATTAAAAGCTATGATATTCCCCCTTATAATATACTGGCTGTAACTTTTACCAATAAGGCTGCAGAAGAGATGAAGGAAAGGGTAAGGAGACTATTACCTGTCTATGAAGGCAGATTATTTGTTAGTACATTTCATTCCCTATGTGTACGGATTTTAAGGAAAGAAATAGAGAAATTGGGGTATAGTAGTAACTTTATAATTTATGATACCTATGATCAAAAAAAGGTAATTAAAGAAATACTAAAAGAACTAAATCTTGATAAAAAGAAGTTTAAACCGGCTGCTATTCAGGCAGAAATAAGCAAAGCTAAAAACAATTTAATTGATAGTGATGATTTCAGTAATAATAGTGATACTTTTTTTAAAAAGAAAGTTCAGCAGGTATATCCCCTATACCAGGAAAAATTAAAAGATAATAATGCCCTTGATTTTGCTGATCTGATCATGAAAACAGTTGAGCTTTTTGCTGATTATTCACTGGTACTGAAACATTATCAGCAACGTTTTAAATATCTTCTTATTGATGAATATCAGGATGTTAATTATGCCCAATATAAATTAGGGCAGCTGCTGTCAGCAGATAATAAAAATATGTTTGTGGTTGGTGATCCGGATCAGAGTATATATGGTTTTCGAGGGGCAGATATCAATAATATATTAAATTTTGAGCAGGATTATCCACAGGCTAAAGTAATAAAACTGGAACAGAACTACCGCTCTAAAGAAAAAATTCTGGAGGCTGCTCATAATATTATAAAAAATAATAGAACTCGGAAAGAAAAAAAATTATGGTCAGAAAGGGGTAAAGGGGAAGATATTATAAGATATGTTGGTGGTAGTGCCCGAGATGAAGCTGATTATATCTGTAGTCAGATTAAAAAGTTAACAAAGGATAAATATAATTATAGTGATTTGGCTTTATTATATCGCACAAATGCCCAATCACGAATACTGGAAGAAGGGTTGCTTAAATATGGTATTCCCTATCAGATTGTAAAGGGAAATAAGTTTTATGATCGTAAAGAAATTAAAGATATTATGGCCTATTTGCAGGTTTTACATAACCCTGATGATGATATTAGCTTGATGAGGATTATTAACCGTCCCCGGCGGGGAATAGGTAAAAAAACTGCCGGTGGCCTACAGAAATATGCCAGGGATAATAATATTAGTATTTATAAGGCTGGTCTAGAAATCAATAAAAACAGTTATATCTCTGCTGCATATAAGAAGAGAGTTAAAAAGTTTTTCTCATTTATGGAAGAAATGCAGGAAGAGAAAGAAGATATTGATCTCATGAATTTGGCAAAAAAGATATTTGTAGGAAGTGGTTATAAAAAATCTCTAACTGAGAAAAATGATAGAGAAGCCCGAAACAGACTGGAAAATATTGAAGAACTTTTTTCTGTAATTAATGAATATATCAAGAATAGTGATAATAACTCATTACAGGGATTTTTGGAAGAAGTTTCACTATTATCTGATGTTGATAATATGGAAAAACAGGATAATTTGGTAACTTTAATGACCCTACATTCTGCAAAAGGACTGGAATTTCCGGTAGTATTTCTGACAGGAATGGAAGAAGGAATATTTCCTCATACTAATTCATTGATAGAAGCAGATGGCCTGGAGGAAGAAAGAAGACTTTGTTATGTAGGAATTACCAGGGCCCGTGATCAATTATATATTACCAGGGCCAGAAGCAGAATGCGTTTTGGAGAGACCAAAAGATATCCTGCATCCCAGTTTTTGCAGGAGATTCCTGATAGTTTATTTGCAGATAGCAGGGATATAGATGAATCTATAGAAGATGGTAAAAAGAACAATAATACGGGTAAATATAAAATAGGTCAACAGGTTGTTCATCCCCGCTGGGGTATAGGTACAATTGTAGATCTAGAAGATAAACGGGGACTGGAAATAACTGTGGATTTTGATAAAGGTAATAACCGTACTTTACTGGCTGAATTTGCTCCCATACAGAAGGCATGAGATATACAGATATTAACTTATTCATAAATGTAAGGGATAATAAATATTTTAGGGGGTGTTAATAATCATTGGCTGATAATATTAAAGAAAGAATAGAAGAATTAAGAGAAAAAATAAGATATCATGAACACCAGTATTATGTACTGGATAATCCCCAGATTTCTGATGCTGAATTTGATCAATTAATGCAGCAGCTTAAAGACCTGGAGGATAAAAATGCAGAATTAATAGTTCCAGAATCACCAACTCAGAGGGTTGGTGGTGAACCCCTGGATTCCTTCCGTAAAGTTGAACATAGTACCCGGATGTTGAGTCTGGCCAATGCCTTTAATGCTCAGGAACTGAGAGAATTCAATAATAGAATCAGGAAAAATAGTAGTAGAAAAGATTATGAATTTGTAGTTGAACATAAAATAGATGGGCTTTCTGCTATTTTAACATATGAAAATGGCAGGTTTGTGCAGGGTGCTACCAGGGGCAATGGTGTAGTTGGTGAAGATGTAACGGAAAATTTAAAAACTATTCATTCATTACCCCTTAAACTCAAAAAAAATGTTAGTATAGAGGTGCGGGGAGAGGTTTTTATAAGTAAAGATGATTTCAGTAAATTAAATGAAAAAAGGCTTAAAAAAGAAGAGGAACCCTTTGCTAATCCCAGGAATGCCGCAGCGGGATCAGTACGCCAGCTTGATCCCCGTGTAGCTGCAAACAGGCCATTATCTTTACTGGCCTATAGTCTTGTAAGTCATGAGCAATTAGATATTAGCAACCATCAGCAGGCACTTGACTTTCTGGAAGAACTGGGTTTTAATGTTAACTGGCATAAAAGATGTGAAAATATAGGCCAGGCCATTAATTTATGTCAAAATTGGACAGATAAAAGGGAGGAACTCCCCTTTGAGATTGATGGTTTAGTAATAAAGATAAATGATTTTTCTTTAAGGGAAAAACTTGGTGCAACTGCCAGGAGCCCACGTTGGGCTATTGCCTATAAATTTCCGGCTCAGAAGAAGACTACTAAAGTTGAAGATATAATTATTTCTGTAGGGCGTACAGGAGCCCTTACTCCTACTGCTCTGTTAACACCTGTTGAGATTGATGGTTCTACAGTCAGTCGTGCTACTTTACATAATGAAGATGAAATAAAGAGAAAGGATATCAGGATAGGGGATCATGTTCTTATTCAGAAAGCCGGGGATGTAATTCCGGAGGTAATAAAAGTTATAAAAGATAAACGTACAGGTCAGGAGCAAAGATTTAAAATGCCGGGAAAATGTCCGGTTTGTGGGAGTGAGGTTTATAGAGAAAAAGGTGAAGCTGTAGCCCGCTGTACTAATATTAAATGTCCTGCTCAGAGACGGGAGGGTATATTACATTTTGTTTCCCGTAATGCCATGAATATTGAAGGTATTGGTCCTGCTCTTATAGATCAATTATTAGTTGAGGATTTAATTGAGGATTATGCTGATCTTTATTTTTTAGAAAAAGAGGATTTAATTTCCCTGGATAGAATGGCTGAAAAATCAAGCACTAATGTATTGACAGCAATAAGGGAAAGTAAAGATCGTCCTTTATTTAGAGTAGTATTTGCTTTAGGAATAAGACATGTTGGAGAAAGGGCGGCCCGGATACTTACAGAGAAATATAAATCTATTGTAGATCTTGCAGCAGTCAGTAAAGAAGAACTTATGGCAATTAAAGAAATAGGACCTGCTATTGCGGACAGTATAGATAAGTTTTTTCAGGAACCACATAATAAACAAGTTATCAAAAAATTAAAGAAGGCAGGCGTAAAACTTAAAGGTGAAGACAATAATAAAGGTGATCAATTACAGGATTTAACCTTTGTATTTACAGGTGGCCTCAAAAATAATACAAGAACAGAAGCTAAAGAAAAAGTACTCTCTGCAGGTGGTAAAGTGACATCGGCGGTTAGTGGTAATACTGATTATGTAGTAAGTGGTAATAATCCAGGTTCTAAACTGGATAAAGCAAAAGAACTGGGTATAGAGATATTAGATGAGGATCAGTTTGAAGCATTAATTTAAGGCTAATAAGTAATTTTTGAAATAGTTGGAAGAATGGGGTGATATTATAATAAAATACTCTATTTTTATTTCACTGGGCCTGGTTTTAATATTATTATTTCAGGGTAGCACTTTTCTCTGGCCGGGAGTTTTCTTTTTAATTATGCAGGGTTTATTGTTGTTAGTTACAGGTTTTTTAACTAAAGTTGCCAGGCAGAGAAGAAAAAAACTAATGGTCTCCATAATACAACAATTTCATATATTTTTTTCTTTTGTATTTCCCATCTGGATACTGCTGGCTATCACAGGCCATATAGCCGGAAAATTGGGACGTATATATGCTATTCTGGTAGTTCTTATTTTTATTGTGCTTTCAATTATGTTCTTACAGCATGTAATAATGGAAAGAAGTTTACTGGATGAATATGAAGATAGGAGTGATAATAACGATGATTAGTAAAGATGAAGTTAAGCATATTGCCGATCTTGCCCGTTTAAAACTTGATCAAGAAGAAGTCAATTTATTATCAGAACAGTTAAGTGATATACTGGATTATATAGATAAATTAAATGAACTGGATACTGAAGATGTAGTTCCTACTGCCTATACAATCCCCATGAATAATGTTTTGAGAGAGGATGAAGCAAAACCATCAATAGCAAGAAACAAAGCTTTAAGTAATGCCCCTCAGAAGGATGAAGGTCAGTTTAAAGTACCAAAAATTATTAGTGATTAACATAAGGAGGTGTCTATTAATCCTGATTTATATCTAGTCAGGTATAATTATGGAACTATATAATTTAACTATTAGTCAATTAAGAAAAAAATTAGATGCTAAGGAAATTAAAGCCAGAGATATAGTCGAGTCAGTATTTAATCGTATTGACAAAGAAGAGGATAATGTAAAAGCATATGTTAGCACAATAAAAGAAAAAGCACTTGCATCGGCTGCTGGTCAGGAGAAGATTGAAGCTTCTATGTCCGGTATACCTATAGCTGTTAAGGATAATATATCTACTGAAGGAATAAAGACAACCTGTTCATCCCGAATGCTGGAAGAATATATCCCACCTTATGATGCAACAGTTGTTAAACGACTTAAAAAAGATGGTAGTATAATAATTGGGAAAACAAATATGGATGAATATGCTATGGGGTCTTCTACTGAAAATTCAGCTTTTTTTCCCAGTCATAATCCCTGGAATTTAGAACATGTTACCGGTGGCTCAAGTGGTGGTTCAGCGGCTGCAGTAGCTGCAGATGAAGCTCCAGCAGCTCTGGGTTCAGATACCGGTGGTTCTATTAGGCAACCGGCTGCTTTTTGTGGTATTGTTGGTTTAAAACCCACCTATGGTAATGTATCCCGTTATGGTCTTGTTGCTTTTGCCTCATCTCTGGATCAAATAGGTCCTTTAACTAAAGATGTCAGGGATAGTGCTACCCTTTTAAATACTATTACCGGTAATGATCCTCAAGATTCTACATCTGTTGATAGGAATTTTCCCGACTATACAGATTTTTTAAAAAATGATGTAGAAGGTATGAAAATTGGAATACCTGAACAATATTTTTCTCTTGATATTAATTCAGAAGTTAAAGAATCTGTTTTAGCAGCAGCTAAAAAATTGGAAGAAGCAGGTGCAAAATTAGAAGAAGTTACAATAACAGATGCAGAATATGCCCTGGCTGCTTATTATATTATTGCTCCGGCAGAAGCGAGTTCCAATCTTGCTCGCTATGATGGAGTTCGTTATGGTTTTAGAAGTGAGCAGGCTGATGATATAAAAACTATGTTTACAAACACCCGTCATCAGGGTTTTGGTGATGAGGTAAAAAGAAGAATTATGCTTGGTACATATGCTTTAAGTTCTGGTTATTATGATGCCTTTTACCTGAAGGCTCAGAAGGTCAGGACAATAATTAAAAATGATTTTGATAAATTATTTGCAGATTATGATGCCCTTATTTCTCCAACTACACCAACAACAGCCTTTAAAATTGGAGAAGTTAGTGATCCCCTGGAGATGTATTATGGAGACATATTTACAGTTCCGGTAAATATTGCCGGGATTCCTGCTATATCAATACCCTGTGGTTTTGATAGTCAAAAATTACCGATTGGATTACAGATTATGGGTCCTTATTTTGGTGAAGGAAAATTACTACAGATTGCTTATACACTTGAAAATATATTAAATATAAAAGACGAAAGGCCAAACTTATAATAAATGGAGGTGAAAGATATGACCAAAAAGTATGAAACAATTATTGGACTGGAAGTACATGTACAGCTGGCAACTGAGTCGAAAATTTTCTGTAATTGTAGTACAGAATTTGGAGCGGAACCCAATACACATACCTGCCCTGTCTGTCTTGGATTACCCGGTAGTTTGCCTGTTTTAAATGAAAAGGCCCTGGAATATGCTGTCAGGGCAGGATTGGCACTAAATTGTGATATAAATGAATACAGTAAGTTTGATCGTAAAAATTATTTTTATCCTGATTTACCAAAAGCATATCAAATATCACAGTATGATTTTCCAGTTGGGGAAAATGGATATATAGAGGTTGAAACTGAAGATGGAATAAAAAAATTAGGGATTACCCGTATCCATCTGGAGGAAGATGCAGGGAAATTAATACATGAAGGTAATATTGATAACTCCACAGGAAGCTTGGTGGATTATAACCGGACAGGTGTTCCTCTGGCGGAAATAGTCAGTGAACCGGATATGAGAAGTCCGGCCCAGGCAAAAGAGTATTTAACACAGATGAAAAAAATAATGGAATATTTATCTGTTTCTGATTGTAATATGGAAGAAGGTTCTCTTCGCTGTGATGCAAATATTTCTTTAAGACCGGTAGGTCAAAAAGAGTTTGGAGTAAAAACTGAATTGAAGAATATGAATTCCTTTAAGGCAGTAGAAAAAGGTCTTGAATATGAGGTGCAGCGTCAGCGTAACAAGCTGGAAGCGGGAGAAACAATTGTTCAGGAAACAAGGACATGGGATGAAGATCTAAATAAAACTATTTCTATGCGGAGCAAGGAAGAGGCACATGATTATCGCTATTTTCCTGAACCTGACCTGGTTCCTTTAAATATTGACAGGGATTGGGTAGAAAAAATCAAAGAAAAATTACCGGAATTACCGTTAGATCGCAAACAAAGATTTATAGAAGAATATGATCTACCTGTCTATAATGCTGACTTACTTACAGATACAAAAGCCCTGGCTGATCTATTTGAACAGGGTGTAAAAGTCTATAATGATTCCAAAGAAGTAAGTAACTGGATTATGGGTGAATTTTTAAAATTAATAAATGAAGCAGAAATAGAAATTTCTGAAAGTAAAATTAGTGGTCAATTGCTGGGAGAGATGCTTCAGTTAATGGATGAAGGCACTATCAGCAGTAAAATAGCTAAAACAGTTTTTGCAGAGATGTTTGAAACCGGTAAAAAACCAGAAACCATTGTTCAAGAAAAAGGATTAAAACAAATTAGTGATGAAGATGAACTGGGCCAGATGGTTAATGATATAATAGCAGATAATCCTGATGCAGTTGAAGATATAAGAAATGGTAAGGATAAAGCTATAGGTTATCTGGTAGGACAGGTAATGAAAGAAACCCGGGGTAAAGCCAATCCTCAACTGGTAAATAAAATGTTCAGGGATAAAATAAAATAAATAATATATCAGGTGAAATGGAAAAAGGGGGAAAATATGACTAATTTAAAATATTTAAATCTGTTATCAAAACAATATCCCAATATTCCTGATGTTAGTACTGAAATAATAAATTTGAAGGCAATATTAAATTTGCCCAAGAGTACAGAGCATTTTTTAACTGATTTACATGGAGAATATGAAGCATTTGATCATATGCTGAGGACTGCTTCTGGTCTAATAGAATTTAAAATAGATCAAATTTTTGCTGCAGATATCAGTAAACAGGAAAAAAAAGAACTGGTAGCACTGATTATCTATCCGGAAATGAAACTTAAATCATTAAAGAATTATAATCAGTTGTCTGAAAAATGGTATATAATTTCTTTGAATAGAATAATTAAACTGTGTAAAGAAGATTCATCTATTTATACCCGCTCAAAAGTAAGGAAAGCTTTACCGGAAGAATTTGCCTATATACTGGAAGAATTGCTTCATTTAAAGGATAATGATGAAAATAAAAAGGAATACCATAACCAGATAATATCAACTATAATAGAAATCGGGCAGGCAGAAAATTTCATAATATCGCTGTCTGAATTAATACAGACCTTTGCTGTAGATAAACTACATATAATAGGTGACATATTTGATCGTGGTCCACATCCTCATAAGATATTAGAAAAATTAAAAGAACACCATAATTGTGATGTTCAATGGGGAAATCATGATATTTTATGGATGGGAGCTGGATTAGGGCAGAAGGCTTTAATTGCTACTGCAATTAGAACCACCCTGAGATATGGTAACCTTGAACTGCTTGAAGAGAGTTATGGAATCAATATGAGGCCTTTAGCCAGACTGGCAATGAATTTTTATGAAACAGATATTTATGATGATTTTTCCCCTAAATTGATTGATAAAGAAATAGACAAAAAAGATAAGCAAATAACTTCTCAAATGCAGAAAGCTATAGCTATAATACAGTTTAAACTGGAAGGTAATTTAATAAAAAGAAGACCCGAATTCAAGATGAATGAAGCCTTATATTTAGATAAAATAGATTATGACAGAGGAATAATTAAGCTGGATGGCCAGGAATATGAGTTAACGGATTGTAACTTTCCCACTATTGATCCTCAAAATCCCTATAAATTAAATTCTCAGGAAAGAGAAGTTATTGATCAACTCAGTTATTCTTTCAAAAATAACGACAAATTACAGAAAGATATAAGATTTTTATTTAACAATGGCAGTATGTATTTGAAGTATAATGGTAATCTCTTATTTCATGGTTGTGTTCCTCTGACTGAAGAAGGTAAATTTTCATCCATGGAAATAAATGGTGAGTGTTGTAGGGGAAAAGAATTGCTTGATTTTTTTGATGATATTATAAGAAAAAGTTATTCTTATAAATTTGAAAAAACTGATTACAGGGACTGGTTATGGTATTTATGGCGGGGTGAATTGTCACCATTATTTGGAAAAGATAAAATGACCACTTTCTGTAGATATTTTATTGATGACAAATCTCTCTATAAAGAAAAGGAGAATTACTATTATAAGGCACGAGAAGAAGAGTCTATCTGTAAAAAGATTTTATCAGAATTCGGTTTAGATCCTGAGGAAGGATATATTATCAATGGGCATACCCCTGTTAAAGAAAAGTATGGCGAGAGTCCGGTTAAAGGAAATGGTAAATTATTAGTAATTGATGGTGGTATTTCGGCGGCCTATCATCATAAAACTGGAATTGCAGGATATACCTTAATTTATAGTTCTTCAGAGATGAGATTAATCTCCCATAAACCATTTATTTCAAGACAGGATGCTATTCAAGATGGTAATGACAAACTTTCATCGATGAGGATAGTAAAATTTGATGACAAACAGAAGATTGCCCATACTGATATAGGTATAAAGTTAAAAGATAAGATTAAGAATTTGATGGAATTGCTTACTGCATATAAAAAGGGAATTATTAAGGAGAAATACAAATAGTAAGTTATGTTGGTTTTGATAACTCAATACTTAAAACAGCCCTGAATATTTAAATAAAGTGTATGTGCAAACAATCCATTCACATTAGCGAGTGATATTTATGGAAATACAGGAAATCAAAAACAATATAAACAAATATACTGTAAAGGCGGACTGAATTACTTAAGAAAAATTTTGTTTGATAAAGTATTAAAAGTATTATATAATGACTTTTATCTATAGATATTATTATATGACCATAATTATGCAAAGGAGTTGGATTTACTTTTATGGTGCAGATATTTAAGAGGGTTTTAGTTGCTAATCGTGGAGAAATTGCCATTCGAGTAATACGGGCCTGTCAGGAACTGGGGATAAGAACGGTAGCTGTTTATTCAGAAGAAGATAAAACTGCATTATTTAGAACAAAAGCTGATGAGTCATATTTAATAGGTAAAAATCTTGGTCCTATCGAGGCTTACTTAAATAAGGAAGAAATTATAGACATAGCACTTAAGAAAGGTGTTGATGCCATTCATCCAGGTTATGGATTTCTGGCAGAAAATGCTGATTTTGCCCGCAAATGTCAGGAAGCGGGAATTACTTTTATTGGTCCTGATCATAATATGTTGCAGATGTTGGGTGATAAAATAGAATCTAAAATGTTGGCCAGTAATGTAGGTGTACCTACTATTCCGGGAGTAGAAAGTCCAATTAAGGATTTGAAAGAAGCAAGGGAATTTACGGATGATGCTGGTTTTCCCATTATGTTAAAAGCCGCTGCTGGTGGTGGTGGCAGGGGAATGCGGATAGTAAAAAGTGAAGACCAATTAAAAGAAGCATTTTTTAGTGCCCGTGATGAAGCACGTAAGGCATTTGGTATAGATGACATATTTATAGAAAAATATTTAGAAAAACCAAAACATATTGAAGTACAGATATTGGGTGACCACTACAATAATATTGTTCATCTATATGAAAGAGATTGTTCTATTCAGCGTCGCCATCAGAAAGTAATTGAATTTACACCTGCTTTTACTATAGCAGAAGAAAAAAGAAATGAAATTATTGCTGATGCATTAAAATTAGCCCGGGCAGTAAACTATAAGAATGCCGGTACAGTAGAATTCTTGATGGATAAATATGGTAACCACTATTTTATAGAAATAAATCCTCGTATTCAGGTAGAACATACTGTAACAGAAATGGTGACCGGTATTGATTTAGTACAGAGCCAGGTTTTAATAGCAGAGGGATATTCTCTTGATTCAGAAGAAATTAATATTACTCAGGATAAAATTGAGAGGCGTGGTTATTCCATACAGTGTAGGATTACAACTGAAGACTCGGCTAATGATTTTATTCCTGACTCAGGGCGTATTGATTTATATAGAACCGGGTCTGGTTGTGGTATCAGGCTTGATGGTGGAAATGGATATACCGGTTCCCGCGTTACTCCTTATTTTGATAGTCTCCTGGTTAAAACTATTTCCTGGTCACGTACCTTTAAAGATGCTATTAGTAAAGCTATTCGTTCTATAGAGGAATTAAGGGTAAGAGGTGTTAAAACAAATGCTGCTTTTTTAATAAATGTTCTCAATCATAAAACTTTTCAGGAAGGTAAATGTAATACAGGGTTTATTGAAAGGAATCCTGACCTACTTGATACAAAGCCTAAAACTGATCGAGAATTAAAAGTGTTAAAATTCCTCGGTGATAAACTTGTTAATGAAACTAAAGGTAAAAAAGAAGATTTTGATATACCAGTAATTCCAGAGGCAGAAATACCAGAAAACTTAAGTGGTACCAGGCAAATATTACTTAATAAAGGTCCAGAAGGATTGGTTAATTGGGTAAAAAAACAGGAAGAACTGCTTTTGACAGATACTACTTTTAGAGATGCACATCAATCCCTTATGGCCACAAGAGTGAGAACCAAAGATATGGTAAAAATAGCTTCAGACACTTCCGTATTAGCTCCTAATTTATTTTCATTAGAAATGTGGGGTGGAGCAACTTTTGATGTTGCTTATCGCTTTTTGAAAGAGTCCCCCTGGAAGCGTATTGATGAATTAAGAGAAAGGATTCCCAACATTCTTTTTCAAATGTTGATACGTGGTTCTAATGGTGTTGGCTATAAGAATTATCCTGATAATGTTATCCGGGAATTTATCAGAGAGTCAGCGGTATCAGGTATTGATGTTTACCGTATTTTTGATTCTTTAAACTGGCTTAAAGGTATGGAAGTGGCTATTGATGAAGTTATAAAAAATAATAAAATAGCAGAAGCATGTGTCTGTTATACAGGTGATATTCTGGATAGTAATAGATCTAAATTTGATCTGGATTATTATATAAATAAAGCTAAAAATATTGAAGCAATGGGAGCACATATTCTTGGTATTAAGGATATGTCTGGTTTATTAAAACCATATGCTGCTTTTCAGTTGATTAAATCTTTAAAGAAAGAATTATCGATACCTTTACATCTCCATACACATGATACAAGTGGTAATGGAGTAGCCACATTACTTATGGCAGCAGAGGCCGGTGTCGATATTGTTGATACAGCTTTTAATTCTATGTCCGGTCTAACAAGTCAGCCTCCACTTAATTCAATTGTAGCTGCCCTAAAGAATACCGGCCGGGATTCTAAATTTAATCTTGATGATATACAGAAAATATCTAATTACTGGAGTACTGTTCGTCCGATATATGAACAGTTTGAATCTGATTTAAAATCAGGAACTGCTGAAATATATAAATATGAAATACCTGGTGGCCAGTATTCTAATTTAAAACCTCAGGTTGAAAGTCTTGGTTTAGGTCATAGGTTTAAAGAAGTTAAAGAGATGTATAAAAAGGTTAATCATATGCTTGGTGATATAGTTAAGGTAACACCTTCATCAAAAGTAGTGGGAGATTTAGCTATTTTTATGGTCAAAAATGATTTAACTCCAGATAATATTTATCAAGAGGCAAAGGGAATGACTTTCCCTGACTCTTTAATATCTTATTTTAAAGGTTTAATTGGTAAACCGGATGGCGGTTTTCCGGATAGATTAAAAAAATTAGTTCTTAAAGGTGAAGAACAAATTGAAGGAAGAGCAGGAGCACTTCTGGATCCAGTAGATTTCTCCAGTAAAAAGAAATATTTAAAAGACACATTCAATATATCACCTTCAAAAAGAGAAATTTTAAGTCATGCACTTTATCCGAAAGTATTTGAGGATTATTTAGAATATATTGATGATTATGGAGAACTGAGCAGTATGGAAAGTGATGTATTTTTCCATGCCCTGAATGAACGTGAAACCTGTGAGATAAAAATAGGTGAAGGAAAAGTTCTTGTTATTAAGTTACTGGAAATTGGTAGTATTGATAAACAGGGTAAAAGAAGTGTAATTTTTGAAGTTAATGGTTTCCGGAGAGAAATTAAAATTAGAGATAAAGTAAGTAATGTGAGTGAGAAATCAATAACACTGCAAAAGGCAGACCCCGAAAATGATAAAGAAGTTGGTTCCAGTATTCCCGGTACAGTAGCTAAATTGATGGTAGATGAAGGGGATGAAATAGAAAAAAACCAGACACTAGTAGTTATAGAAGCTATGAAAATGGAAACTAATATAACGGCACCTGTAGATGGAAAGATCAGTGCAGTTCATGTAAAAGAAGGGCAACAGGTAGAATCAAGGGAACTCTTATTAAATATAGAGTAACTTGATAAAATAGATCAATAATACAATAATACAATAATTAATTTTGACAGCTCTTTAAAAAATGCTGACCCAGTTTACAATTAAGGGTCAGTTTTTTTATTGCTTATTTTCATAGAAAATCTTAAAAAATATAATTTTTTTAAATAATTACTTGACAAAAGCAAAAACACAACGCATATATTAGTGTACTAGTTAAATAGTGCACTAATAAAGTCTAAGGGAGGTGCTCTTTTGAGATAGATTCTAATAAGGCAATACCTATTTATCTAAAAAGTCTCAAGAAAACTCCATCTGAATTTTTAATTTGATTCAGG
>CAYRVO010000003.1:0-7627 GCA_964427565.1 uncultured Halanaerobiales bacterium
CAAATAATTTCCATATAGTTTTTTCTTTAACAGTCCGTTAACCATAGTTTTTAAACCTTAGGCTCGGATTTTGCGCCTTCATCTTTCGAAGAGATTACTATCGAAAAGAACTATTATAGTTGTAATTATGTTATAACATATAAAAAAGGAGAATCAAACAGTTATAGAAAAAATTAATAAAAAATGGCTGCGGGACCAGGGGTCGAACCTGGACTATATGATCCAGAATCACACGTGCTTCCATTACACCATCCCGCAACACAACATCTATAAAGATAAAATATCCTATATTTAACTGGCACAAATTATTATATAGAATTAACCCCCTTTTGTCAAGTACATCAAATAATTAGTGACTAAATAAAGTTGGGCAGGAGATTAGATATTCATAAAGAAGTATGTTAAATAATCATCACCATTTTTTATACGAGAGAGGAATTAATATGTATGATTTAAAATCAATTAAAAAGGTTGCTCAATCTGTAGCCAGTGCAATTGCAGCTGCTCTGGAAGTAGAGGTAACTATTATTGATAATGATTGTGGTCGTGTTGCAGGAACAGGTCCATATTTAACAGAAATTGGTAATGAAATAGCAGATAATTGCTTATATAAGAAAATAATTGAAACAGGAGATCCAAAATTTATTAGAGATAAAACAAATAATCCTGTCTGTAAACAATGTGATAATTATCTACAGTGCAAAGAAAAATCAACAATAGGCTATCCAGTACAGATAAAGGATGAAACTATAGGTGTTATTGGTCTATTAGCTTTTAATGAGAGTCAATATAACAGAATGAATTTCAAGAAGGATAATTTACTTACTTTTCTTAAAGAAATGTCGGGATTACTGGAAAGTCAATTACTGGTTAATAAAACCCTGAAGAAATTAAAAATTGGTAAAACTGAACTGGATATTATTATAAATTCAATGAGTGAAGGTATGATATTGATAAATGCCAATAACTGTATTGCCCATCTCAATGAAAAAGCGGAAGAAATTTTGAATTTAAAACGGGAAGATGTCCTGGGAAAAAAATATAAAAATTTTATTAAAGGCTTAAATATGTATTGTGATAATAATCAAAGCTCCTATACTAATAATTGGATAGTTAAAGGTGAAAAAATGAATATTCATTATACAATTACTCCAATTATAATTGATAATAAAGAAAGTTCATTAATAATTTCTTTTAAAAAAATAGATGATATTGTTTCTTTAGCCCATGATATAGTTTATAATCCGGCTAATATTACATTTAATAGCATAATAGGAGAATCAGATATTTTTAAAAGAGTTAAAGAAAAAGCTAAACAGGCAGCAAAAAGTAATTCAACTATTATGCTCCAGGGTAGTAGTGGAACAGGCAAAGAATTATTTGCCAGGGCTATACATAATGTTAGTAACAGAAAAGATAATCCTTTTATTACAATTAATTGTTCTGCTATACCGGAGAATTTGCTGGAAAGTGAATTATTTGGTTATGAAAAGGGTGCTTTCACGGGAGCAAAAAAAGAGGGTAAAAAGGGTAAATTTGAACTGGCTGATGGGGGAACAATATTTTTAGATGAAATTGGAGATTTACCTTTGAACTTACAGCCCAAATTATTACGTGTTGTCCAGGAAAAATCCATAGAAAAAATTGGTGGTAGGGATTCCATAAAAGTAGATGTTAGAATAATTTCTGCTACTCATAAGGATTTAAAGAAACTTATAGAACTCAATGAATTTCGCACGGATTTATATTATCGTCTTAATGTTATTCCTATCAAAATACCGGATTTAAAGGAAAGAGGAGATATAATTCTCTATGCAGAATATTTTCTGGATAAGTTTGCAAGAATAATGGATTTTAAAAAGAAGAAACTTTCATCAGAAGTAAAGAATATCCTGGAATCATACTCCTGGCCTGGAAATGTTCGTGAATTAGAAAATGCTATTGAATATGCAGTTAATTTTTCTCATAGTGGAACAATTAAAATAAATAATTTACCTGAATATATTCAGAATAAAACTTGTTCAGAGAACAAAGTTTTATTTGCAGGGACCTTAGAAGAACAGATTAAAAAATATGAGACATATGTAATAAAACAACATATGAAAAAATATGGTTCTTCAACAAGTAGTAAAAAGAAAATTGCTAAAAAATTAGGAATAAGTTTAACAACTTTATATAGAAAGATAGGCAAATAATTTTCAAAAGTGGGAAAAATATTTATCATATTTGAAAATTATTTAAAATTATAACGTTATTAATTATCATAATTGAAAAAGTCAAGTTAATTATTATTATATATAGTTAATATTATTTTTGATTTTTATAACATGGTTATAACATAAAAGGTTAAATCGGGAAAATTGCAACCTTTTTGTTATTAAATCATAACATTATTTAAAAATATTTTCCTCTAAACTGGTATGATAGTTGCAATATTATAAAGTGGCTATTAATAAAATTAAAAGTATTTACTTTATAATATGGGGGGTAATGAATTGGGAATTAATCAAAATTATAAAAAGATGACAAATAATGAAAATCTAATAAATATTTTACATGCTCAGGTGAAGCCTGCTTTAGGATGTACAGAACCTATAGCAGTAGCTCTGGCAGTTGCTAAAGCCAGAGAATCACTTGCAGGAGAATTAAA
The DNA here is from genome assembly GCA_964427565.1 of uncultured Halanaerobiales bacterium. Lineage (GTDB taxonomy): Bacteria > Bacillota > Halanaerobiia > Halanaerobiales > JADQBU01 > CAYRVO01. The sequence continues at coordinate 2,651 of CAYRVO010000003.1, forward strand.
AGAACTTAAGGTGGTTGTAAGTCCCAATATATACAAAAATGGTTTTCATGTAACTATTCCCGGAACTAAAAAAACAGGCATATCTTTTGCAGCGGCTTTATCATTACTTATTGGTAAATCTGAGTTTGGCCTGGAAGTTTTAAAAAATGCAGAAAAAAAAGATTATATAGAAGCTGATAAGTTACTGAAATTTATTGATTTAGATTATCATGATACTGATTCACAGGTTTATGTATATGTGAAATTGAGTACAGATAAAGGATGTTCTGAAGTAATAATTAAAGAAAAACATGATAATATAATAAGTGTTAAAGTTAATGATAAAGTTATATTTAAAGAAGAAAGTAGCCAGGGGAAAAATGAAAATTATAAAATTTCCACCATCCCTATTAAAAAGTTAATCACAGAAATAGAAAATATAGAGGTATCCGGACTACGGTTTTTACTTGCTGGAGTTAATATGAATAAGAAAATAGCATATAAGGGTCTTTCAGAAAAATCAGGAATGGGTCTTGGTAGGGGGATAAAAGAATTAATTGAAGAAGGAGTGCTGACTGATAGTGTAGTAAACAAAGCAAAGATGTTAAGTGCAGCAGCAGCGGATGCCAGAATGGGTGGTATTAAAATGCCTGTAATGAGCAGTGCTGGTAGTGGTAATCAGGGCATTACTGCAATATTACCTATATATGTTGTAAGTGATTATTATGATTTATCTGAGGATAAATTAGTCAAAGCATTAGCAATAAGTCATTTATTAACTAAATATGTAAAAGAATATACTGGAGATCTTACTCCAATATGTGGGTGTGCAGTAGCGGCCGGGGTAGGTGCTGTAGCAGGAATTACCTGGATATTAGGTGGAACATATAAACAAATTAATGGAGCTATAAATAACATAATAGCAAGCTTAGCAGGTATGATATGTGATGGAGCTAAACATAGTTGTGCACTTAAAATTGCAACTTCTGCTAATGAAGCAGTTACTTTAGCTCATTTAGCTTTACGGGAAAAATATTTAGCAAAGACTAATGGTATTATAAGTAAAAAAGCTGAAACTACTATAGAAAATCTTGGTGAAATATGTGTTAGAGGTATGGAGAACATGGATAAGACTATTTTAGATATTATGGGTAAGTGATTTTATTTTTTTGTGATGGATAAATATAATGAAAGTTTTTATCTATTAATTTGTTATGTTTAAGTAATAAAAATACTTTTAGGAGGAATAAAATATTATGACAGAAGTAATTAATACAAAAAAGGCACCGGCAGCAGTGGGACCATATTCACAGGCAATTAAAAAGGATAACTTTATATTTGTTTCCGGTCAGATTCCTTTTGATCCTGAGACTATGGAACTTGTAAGTGAAGATATAACAGAACAGGCAGAACAGAGTTTAAAAAATGTTGAAGAAATACTTAAAGAAGCAGGCGCATCTCTGAATGATGTTGTCAAAGCCAGGGTATATTTAGATGACATGGATCAATTTGGAAAGGTAAATGAGATATATGGTAAATTTTTCAGTAATCATTTACCAGCCCGGGCCTGTGTTGAAGTATCCAGGTTACCGAAAGATGTTAAAGTGGAAATTGAAGTAACTGCAGTATTATAAGAAATGAAATATATCTATAAAATCCTTTTTTCTTATATTACGGTCATGAACTTTATAATTAAAATGCTTTTTGGAGGTTCGCCAGCTGGAAATTTTGAAAATAATAAAATGGAAATGTCCTGAATGTGGAGAAGTACATGATAGAGATATAAATGCGAGCAAAAATATATTAAATGAAGGGTTAAAAATACAAAAGGCAAGTTAAAGGATATACTGTTGGGCCAAGAGGATTTAAGCCTGTGGAGATGGTGGATTACCACTTCTAAGAAGCAGGAATCCTCGTGGGCTTGCCCCGAGGAGGGTCAAATAATGCTGGAATTATTGAAAAGTAGAAGAAGCATCAGGAAATATAAAGATAAAAAAGTTGAACAGGAGAAGGTAGATATATTAGTTAAATCTGCTTTATTATCCCCTTCTTCGAAAGGAATATATCCCTGGGAATTTGTAGTAGTAGATGATACAAAATTACTAACAAAATTGGCAGATTCTAAGAAACATGGAGCAAGGTTTTTACAGGGTGCACCACTGGCTTTTGTAGTTTTTGCAGATAAAAACACAAGTGATGTTTGGGTTGAAGATACATCTATTGCATCTACTTTTATACATCTAGCTGCTCATAAAATTGGACTAGGTTCCTGCTGGATACAGATAAGGAACAGAATGTATAATGACAGTCAAACTTCAGAAGATTATATTAAAGAACTATTGAATTTACCGCCTGAATATCGAGTAGAATCAATTATTGCTATTGGTTATCCAGCAGAAACTAAAAGTCCATATGGGGAAGATGATCTACAGTATGATAAAGTTTACAAGAATGAATATGGTGAAAATTATTTTTAAAAAGCAGTTCTTTAATTTTAAACCAATTTTAAAGTATAGTTAGACATAACAATTAGAATATATTTTTTGTAATTAATAAATTCCCCTTTGAGGTTATAAATTTAATTTTACCTGTTTGGGGAGTTTGACTTTTTGTATTTGATGCGAAATTATAAAGTATTTGGATTTGCAAATAAGTTGATTATAGTATTTTATTATGGTATAGTAAAATCAATGTTATAAAATAAAATAATGAAGTGATAATCATTTTCAATTAATTTATCAGGAGTGAAATTAATGAATAAAGCATATGAAATACCACTTGATCAATTGCAACAGGGAAAAAGAGGTTTGATTGTTGATATATTGGGAGGATATAAATTAAAAAAGAAACTGGATGCACTGGGTATTAGAAGGGGTAAAGAGGTTACTAAAATAAGTAATATGGTAATGAATGGACCGGTAACAATTCAAATTAATGGTACCAATAATATAGCAATAGGTAGAGGAATGGCTAAAAAAATAATTGTAAAAACAAATTAGGATAAGGATGGTAGAAATGAAAGTACTATTGATGGGTAATCCTAATGTTGGGAAAAGTGTTGTCTTCTCACGTTTGACAGGGACTAATGTTACTTCTTCAAATTATGCTGGTACTACTGTTGAATTTGCTGAAGGCTATATGAAATGGAAAGATGAAAATGTAAAAATAATAGATGTACCAGGGACATATACCCTTGATCCGACAAATAAAGCAGAAGAAGTAGCCGTTGAAATGTTAAATGATGGTGATCTTGTTTTAAATGTGATAGATTCTACTAATTTGGAGAGGAATCTAAATCTGACACTTCAGTTACTGGAAAGAGATATTCCCGTTATTGTTCTTCTAAATTTGTGGGATGAGGCCCATCATAAAGGTATAGATATTGATGTAGAAAAATTGAAAGAATATCTTGGTGTACCTGTTATCCCTACAGTTGCAACAACGGGCCAGGGTTTTAAAAAAGTAATTAATCAATTTTCTTATCGGGATGTCAATAATAAACATGAAAACCATGATGTAGAGAGTAGATGGGCAGAAATTGGTTTGATTGTTGAAGATGTTCAGGAACTTAGACATCGACATCATAATTTACGAGATATTATGGAAGAAGCCTCAATAAAACCTTTGACTGGTATACCAATTGCCTTAATTGTTCTTTATTTGTCCTTTAAAATAATTATATTTATAGGAGAAAGTCTTATAAACTATGTAATGAATCCCTTATTTATGAATCTTTACAAACCTATAGTTACTAAAATAAGTATTATACTTGGGTCTGGAGGTTTTATTCATAATATTTTGATAGGACAGTTAATAAATGGTGATATTAATTTTGAGCAATCATTCGGTTTGATTACTACCGGTATTTATATACCACTTTCGGCTGTCTTACCCTATATTATTTCCTTTTATTTTATCCTCGGTTTAATGGAAGATACCGGTTTCCTTCCTCGGCTAGCAGTACTTGTAGATAATATTATGCATAAAGTAGGGTTGCATGGATTTTCTATAATACCTATGATTCTAGGTTTTGGGTGCAATGTACCTGCTGCACTAGCTATCCGAACTCTTGAAAGTAAAAGAGAAAAATTTATTGCCAGTACTTTAATGGCTATTTCTATACCCTGTATGGCACAGTCAGCTATGATTATTGGCTTACTTGGGCCTTATGGTGGTCGATATATAGGTTATGTGTATATGACACTTGTACTGGTCTGGATTATTGTTGGTTTGCTTTTGAACCGAATATTACCGGGATATAGTTCGGATTTATTGCTTGAAATCCCTTCTTTTCGAGTGCCAAGTTTTGGTATTGTTCTGAAAAAATTATGGATGCGTATTTTTAGTTTTTTAAAAGAGGCAATTCCTTTTGTACTCCTGGGGGTTTTGATTGTAAATTTACTTTATTTATTTGGTATTTTATCCAGAGTTGCTTTTGTTTTAAAACCCTTTTTTAATACGATTCTGGGATTGCCTGAAGATGCTATATTTGCTATGTTAATGGGCTTTTTACGTAAGGATCTTGCTATGGGACTTCTTGTTCCTTTAGATTTATCTGTAAAACAACTTGTTATTGCCAGTACAATGTTAACAATATATTTCCCCTGTATTGCGACTTTCGTTATTTTAATAAGGGAATTAGGAATTGTTGATATGTTTAAAGCCAGTGTTATAATGATACTTACCTCTATTACAGTAGGTGGTTTTCTTAATTTAACATTTTCCCGTAGTGGATATAGTTTATTAGGATGGATGATTATAATTATGATCTTCTTGATAATTAAAAATATATCTTTGCATAACGAAGGTTTAAAGGAGTAATTATAATATAGTTGATAATATTATAATTTTTGGATATAATTAATAAGTGGAATATATATGAAGGGTGGTTGGTATAATGGTAAAAGAATATAAAGAGGATAACGCCTGGCTGGAAATGTATGAGGAAGAAAAAGAAGAATTATATTCTTTTAATGAAAATTATGCGAATTTTATTAC
>CAYRVO010000003.1:7727-23149 GCA_964427565.1 uncultured Halanaerobiales bacterium
GGGGAAATGGTGATGTTAAGTAGCCATTATTATGGAGGCATAAAAAAGTATCAATGGGTAACAATACCCCTGGCTCTTCACGGTATAGTGGTCAAAGAAGATGGAAGCAAAATTGAAATAAATATTGGTGAAGCAGAGGATGACCCGGTTTTTTATATTAGTGATCTTTTACCTCATCTGGGTAAGGATCAGATGAAAAAGAAGATGTCAGAAGCTATAACCGGTGAGCAATTAAATATAGTTATTGGTAGTATTCCTGATAGTGAAGAAGAGGATAATAAAATCAAAAAGGCTATTTTAAAATTGCTATTTGAAAAATATAATATTGATAGTGAAGATTTTATAAGTGCTGATTTAGAAATTGTACCTGCCTTTAAATGTAGAGATGTGGGTTTTGATAGAGGTCTTTTGGGTGGATATGGACATGATGATAGAGTCTGTAGTTATACTGCCTTACAGGCAATGCTGGATATGGATACCCCCCAAAATACTGCTGTTTTATTACTTGTAGATAAAGAAGAAATTGGTAGTATGGGTACTACAGGTATGAAATCAAGGTTTTTTGAAAATATAATTGCTGAAATGGTTAATCTTTATTACCCTGAATATACAGATCTTTTATTGAGAAAGGTATTGCAGAATTCAGAAGCATTATCTGCAGATGTAAATGCAGCTTATGACCCCGATTTTACAGATGTATATGCTAAAAATAATTCTGCTTATATTAGTAAGGGAATTGTGCTGACCAAATATACGGGTTCCAGGGGTAAATCCGGTTCTTCTGAAGCAACAGCAGAATTTCTGGCTAAAATAAGATCTATATTTAATGAAGCCGGTGTTCTCTGGCAGGTTGGTGAACTTGGTAAAGTTGATAAGGGTGGTGGTGGTACAATCGCCCAATTTTTAGCCAATTATAGTATGGATGTACTTGATGCCGGACCACCGATAATTTCCATGCATTCTCCCTATGAACTGGTAAGTAAAGTTGATGTCTATAATTCATATCTTGCTTATGTTGTATTTATGGAGAAATAAAATAATTCTTATAAAAAATAAAAAATTGTAATCTACTTTACTTAAAATAATTTTAAATGATATATAATGATATTTGTAAGAATTAAAATTTCTAAAAATACAATGATATTTTAAACAGGGGGCTATAAAATGAGTAAAGCTGTTAAAGTAACTGATAATAATTTTAGTAAAGAAGTTTTAAAGGCGGATAAACCAGTACTTGTTGATTTTTATGCTGATTGGTGTTCACCATGTAAGATGATAAAACCAATTATAAAAGATTTAGCGAAAAAATATGGAGATCAATTAAAAGTTTGTCAACTTGACGTAGATGCCAACCAGGGAATTGCTGGCAAATATAGTGTTATGAGTATTCCTACTCTTATATTGTTTGAAGATGGTAAGATAAAGGATAAAATGGTTGGTTATGTACCCAAAAAGAAATTAATTAGCAAACTGGGCTTAAGTTGATATAAAGGTATGTTAAATTAACATTTAAATTGAATTCTTATAATATGTTCATTAATTTAAAGCAGGGGTTAACCCCTGCTTTAAATTATTTGTTTATACATTAAAAAATATTGTTAACTAATTGTAAAAATGTATGCTAGTATGATATAATTTTTGTGGATTCCATGTTAAGGGGGTGCAGTTTTGCAAAAAATATTGATAATTTACTCCAGTGTTGGTAAAACTGATCAAATTGCAAAAGGAATAGCAACTGGATTACAAAAAAATGGGTATCAGGTTACTTTGCAAGACACCGGGAAAACTGATAGACCTATTTCTTTTCATTCTTATGATTTGGTTATGGTTGGAAGCCCTACACTGGGATTTTTTAAAGGTAAAATAGCTGATGACCTGTCACCATTTTTGAAAAATTGCAAGAGGACTGGGGGACAGGAAACAGTAGCATTTGTTACCCCTCGTTTATTTGGAACAACAAAAGCATTAAAAAAGGTAATGGGTGAAATGGAGAAATTAGGGTGTATTGTAAAAGATTTCACAAGTATAAAAAATTATAATCAGGCTGTAGAATTTGGTGAAAGTGTTGAATAGTAAGAGAGGAGCCGGTAAATTGGATAAAAATATGGTTGCTTATGTGGAAAAATCATTAAAACAGGATTTAAGGACATCCCTGGGAAAAGTAATAAATAATCAGGGTTTAGAAATAGAAATACCGGCAATAGATGTAGAGGTACCACGTGAAAAATCACATGGAGATTATGCCACTAATATTGCTTTGAAACTGGCCGGTAAGTTTCATAAATCTCCTCGAGAAGTAGCTGCTTTGATAGTTGAATTATTTTCCTGTGAATTTGTAGAAAATGTTGATATAGCCGGTCCGGGCTTTATAAATTTTAAACTGGATAAAAAGTGGTTATATGATACACTTAATATAATTATGAGATATGGTAATGAATATGGACAGATTGACTACGGAGCTGGTAAAGATGTACAAATAGAATTTGTCAGTGCTAATCCAACAGGTCCTTTACATGTCGGTCACAGCAGAGGGGCGGTTGTTGGTGATGTTTTAGCCAGTATTATGACAGTAGCAGGTTATAATGTGGAGAGAGAGTATTATATAAATGATGCCGGTAATCAGATGAATATTTTGGGTAAATCTTCTCTCTTACGGTATAAACAGCTACTGGGTTATGATGTTGAATTGCCGGAAAATGCCTATAGAGGTGAATATATAATAGATATTTCCCGGGAAATAAAAGACATTTATGGAAATGATATCCTAAAAAAAACAGAAAAGGAACAAATGGAGTTTTGCCGGGATTTTGCTTATGATAAAATGTTAGCCCTTATTAAAAGTGATTTAAGGGATTATGGTATTAAAATGGATAAGTGGTTTAGTGAGCGGGACTTACATAAGGGGAAAGTAAAGTCAGCAATTGCTTTATTACGTGATAAAGGTTATATTTACGAAAAAGATGATGCTCTGTGGTTTAAAGCCACTGAATTTAATGATCGAAAAGACAGAGTTGTAATTAAATCAGATGGTGAACCTACATATCTGGCGGCTGACATTGCCTATCATCTCAACAAATTAGAGAGAGGGTATGATCAATTGCTAAATATTTGGGGAGCAGATCATCATGGCTATATATCCAGGGTGAAAGCAGCTATTCAAGCTTTTGGTTATTCCGAATCTAAACTGGAAATTGTGCTAATTCAGCTGGTAACATTATTGAGAGATGGGGAAAAGGTACCTATGTCTAAAAGAGAGGGTAATTTTGTTACTATGCGTGATGTGCTTGCGGAAGTTGGTAAAGACGCTGCCCGCTATTTTTATATTATGAGAAGTACAGACAGCCATTTCGATTTTGATCTTGATCTTGCCAAAGAAGAATCTACCAATAATCCTGTTTATTATATACAGTATGCTCATGCCAGAATTTGTAGTATTTTTGATAATCTAGAAGGTTTAGATTGTAAAGATAATGTTGATTTAGAATTATTAAATAGAGTAGAAGAAGTAGAATTAATGAAGTTATTGGCTAGATATCCAGAAGAAATAAAGAAGAGTGCAATTAATGAACAACCACATAATATTGCTTCTTTTGCCTATGATTTAGCAAATGCTTTTCATGTTTTTTATAATAAGTGCCGGGTTATTACCGATGATGATAAATTAACTTTTGCAAGAATATATCTAGTAAAGGCTACTCAGCAGGTGTTGCAGAATATATTATCACTACTTGGACTTAGTGCACCTGAACAAATGTAAGAAAGGATGGAAATTAAATGGCGAAATATGTTTTTGTCACCGGTGGTGTTGTTTCTGCTTTAGGAAAAGGTATCACGGCTTCTTCTTTAGGAAGATTATTAAAGAGTAGGGGGTTAAAAGTAAGTATCCAGAAATTTGATCCCTATATTAATGTAGACCCGGGGACAATGAGCCCCTATCAACATGGTGAAGTTTTTGTTACAGATGATGGAGCAGAAACTGATCTTGATCTAGGACATTATGAAAGATTTATTGATGCTAATTTAACTCAGAATAACAATGTTACTACAGGTATGATTTATGGTTCAGTTATTCGGAAGGAAAGGAGAGGTGATTATTTAGGGGCTACGGTTCAGGTTATACCACATATCACAGATGAAATTAAAGATAGGATAACTAGAGTTGGGAAAGAAACAGATGCTGATGTTGTTATCACAGAAATTGGTGGTACTGTTGGAGATATTGAGGGATTACCTTTTATTGAAGCAATAAGACAGCTAAAAAGTGATATGGGGAAAGAAAATATATTTTATTTACATTGTACTTTGGTTCCTTATTTAACTACAGCTGGAGAACTTAAAACCAAACCAACCCAGCATAGTGTAAAAGAACTGAGGAGTTATGGTATTCAACCAGATGCTGTTGTCTGTCGTTCAGATCGCCAATTGACTCAGGAGACCAAAGATAAAATTGCTCTTTTTTGTGATATTGAAAAAGAGGCTGTAATTCAGTGTGTTGATGCAGATTATATTTATGAAGTACCACTGATGTTTCAAAAAGAAAAACTGGCCGAAATAGTTATTGATAAATTGGATCTTCACAAACGAGCTGGACAACCTGATTTAACTGAATGGAAACAGATGGTTACTAAAATTAAAAACTTACAAAATGAGATTACAATAGCTATTGTAGGTAAATATGTTGAATTGCCGGATGCCTATATCAGTATAAATGAAGCTTTAAAACATGCGGGATTGGTGAATAATACAGATATTAATATTAAATGGGTTTATGCTGAAGATTTAGAAGAAGATAATGAAGTTATAGATAATTATTTAAAAGATGTTGATGGAGTACTTGTTCCTGGTGGCTTTGGTGATAGAGGTATAGAAGGTAAAATCAAGGCCATAAATTATGTGCGTAATAATAATATTCCCTATTTTGGTCTTTGTCTTGGTATGCAGTGTGCAGTTGTTGAATTTGCCCGAAATGTTATTGGTTTAAAGGATGCTAATAGTTCCGAGTTTAATTCTCATACTTCTGATCCAGTTATTGATCTGATGCCTGAGCAAAAAGATATTGAAAACATGGGGGGAACTATGAGACTGGGTTTATACCCCTGTAAAATGAAAGAAGGTACAATTAGTATTGATTCTTATAAAGAAGAAATTATTTATGAACGGCATAGACATAGGTATGAATTTAATAATGAATACCGCAAATTATTGTCAGAAGAAGGTATGGTATACGCTGGACTCTCTCCAGATAAAAAATTAGTAGAGATTATAGAGTTAAAAGATCATCCCTGGTTTGTAGCCGTACAATTTCATCCTGAATTTAAGTCACGTCCAAATAGACCTCATCCTCTTTTTGTAGATTTTGTAAAAGCTTCTTTAAATAATTAAGATTTTTTTAGGATTAGTAGAGCTAATTTAGTTAAATATATAAAGGAGGTTATTCATGAGTTGTGTAGATATTGAGTTTGAACCACCACTAGCGTTTTTAACATTGTCCCGCTCTCATGTATTAAATGCTTATAATGAAGAATTATTAAATGATCTTGAAAATGGTCTAAAAACTATTTTTTCGGATAATAATATAGGTGCTTATTTAATTACAGGTAAGGGAACAAAATCTTTTTCGGTGGGGGCTGATATAGATTGGTTAAAAACATTAAATTCAGAAGATGCAAGAAGAATTTCCAGAAAAGGACATAAAATTTGTGATATGATAGAGAGCAATACAAAGGTTGCCATTGCTGCTATTAATGGATATGCTTTGGGAGGAGGGCTTGAAATTGCTCTGGCCTGTGATATGAGAATTGCTAGTACAAGAGCCAGACTTGGACAACCAGAAGTAACCCTGGGTATTACTCCCGGCTTTGCTGCTACCCAGAGATTACCAAAAATAATTGGTCTTGCCTGGGCAAAAGAAATGCTTTATACAGGTAATATTATTGATGCTGAAGAAGCCTTTGAAAAAGGTCTGGTTAATAAAGTAGTTACTCCCCGGGATTTAATAAAAGAAAGTGAAAAATTGGGGAAAAGAATAACCAGACAATCCTCACGGGCAATAGGTTTAATTAAGGATTCAATAAATCAGGGATTACATGAAGGTGTAGATGCAGGTACTCAGTTTGAAACAAATGCCTTTGGCTCCTGTTTTGAACAAGATGATTATCGAAATAGATTAGAAAAATTGAGAAAAGTGGTAAAAAAGTAAGGGGGGAAGAAAATATTAACAAAAAGACAACTATTTTGTTTGACCTGGATGGCACTCTATTACCATTAGATATAGAAAATTTTATAGAAAAATATTTTGGGCTTATAACAGAGGAATTTTCTGATTTATGTGGACCAAAAAAATTAATTGATATATTAATGCAATCTACAGGTGCTATGATAGATAATAGTGGTAATAAGACGAATAAGGAAGTTTTTGAACTATCTTTTTTTAACAGGATTAGTGTTGATGATAAAAACAAAATATTGGCCAGATTTGATGAGTTTTATAAATCTAAATTTCCTTTATTAAAATCACAGTTTAAATTTGATTATAATGCAGCTGAGTTAATAAGTATGCTACAAAAACAAGATTATAAACTGGTTCTAGCTACCAATCCTGTTTTTCCCAGACAGGCAATTTGGGAGAGGATTAAATGGACAAATGTAAATCCTGATGTTTTTGATTTTATTACCAGTTATGAGAATATGCATTACTCTAAACCAAATATAAATTATTATAAGGAATTACTGGTCAAAATAGATGAGGAGCCTACAAATTGTGTAATGGTGGGTAATGATGTTAAGGAAGATATGATAGCAGGTAAATTAGGAATAACTACTTTTCTTATTGAGAATTATAAAATAGGTGCTGAAATTTCTTGTGAACCTGATTGGCAGGGTAATTTTAGTGAACTTAAAAAAGTTTTAAAATCTCTCTAAAACGGGAATAATAGTATTGTTTCCGTAAAAGAGGGATTTTATTTTTTCAAATAGTTGCCAGAGTTAAAAAATGCAAATATTGTAATTTAAAAAAAGGATTTTTCTTAATAATAGAGAATACTGTAATTAGTAAAGGAGGTGAAAACCTGATTGAAATTATTAATCAGGTAATAGATTATGGTAGTTGAGCTTTCTATTGCTTTTGTAATGCGCTGTCCTGATTGTGGTCGATTGGATGTCGATAGAGTTAATATTTTCCAGCTATCGGGCGCAGAGGGATATGATATATACTGTAATTGTGGTAGTAAAAAAGCGGTTTTAAAAAGAAAGAAGTCAGGACAAATCATTGCCAACTATCAATGTATAATCTGTAATCATACTCATTCTCTAATAATAAGTAAAGATAAATATCTATCAAATAATTGTATTAATTCTTTATATTGTCCGAGAACAAATCTCAATTTAGGTTATTATGGCTCTTATAATTTAGTTAAAGCTGAATTTGAAAGGCAGCAAAAAGAACTAGATTTGATGGTTGATGAACTGGGACTAGATGATTTTGTTAATCCAGAATTAATGCTGGATAGTTTAAATTATTTACATGATTTATCTGCAGGCGGGAATCTTTACTGTGAATGTGGGTGTCATGATATATATATAGAATTATTCTATGATAGAATTGAATTAACCTGTAATAATTGTGATGCTTCTCTAATTATACCTGCCAGCAGTGAAAAAGATTTAAATAGGTTAAAAATTATGGATGAAATTGTTCTTGATTTAAAACATTCCAGGGGACCCTGGATAAATATATAACTAAATTTTATAGGAATAATGCTAAAGTTTATACTTAAGAATTAATATTTTAAAATAACTAAAGGGGGATAAAATATAAATGAATTTAGTATCTATGAAGGAAATTTTAGATGATGCGAACAGAGAGAATTATGCTGTAGGTGGTTTTAATATTAATAATATGGAGTTTTTACAGGGTATAATAAAGGCAGCGGAAGAGGTGAATTCTCCTTTAATATTACAAACTAGTGAAGGAGCTATAAGATATATAGGTATGGATTATGTTGTTGGTATGGTAGAAGCTGCAACTAAAAATACCAGTATACCGGTAGCTTTACACCTTGACCATGGTGGTAGTTTTGAAAAAACTATGGAATGTATTAGAAATGGTTATTCATCAGTAATGATAGATGGTTCTAAAAAACCTTTTGCTGAAAATATGGTCTTAACTCAAAAGGTAGTTGAAGCTGCTCATAGTGTAGGTGTAAGTGTAGAGGCCGAACTTGGTAAACTTGGTGGCTCAGAAGATGATATTACTGTTGATGAACGAGAAGCAACATTTACAGATCCTGAAGAAGCAGTTGAATTTGTAGAAAAAACTGGTGTAGATGCTCTTGCTATTGCTATTGGTACTGCACATGGTGTATATAAAGGAAAACCCGAACTGGATTTTGACAGGCTTGAGGAAATAAATAATAAAATAGATATTCCAATTGTATTACATGGTGCTTCTGGTGTACCAGGAGAAGATGTTAGAAAAGCAGTGACTATGGGTATAAACAAAGTAAATGTTAATACAGATTTTCAGCAGGCATTTACTGCAAAAGTTAAAGAATTGTTTGCTGAAAAACCAGATCTTTATGATCCAAGAAAGTATTGTGGCCCTGGTAGGGAAGCTATAAAAGAGAGAGTAAAAGAGAAGATAGATATTCTAGGAAGTAAGAATAAAGCCTAAACTGTATCCTTCATATCAATTATCCCCTGGTATTTGTAACCAGGGGATAATTTTCCATTCCTGAAATCTACGCAGTTATTTGCCCACAATTTTTTATTTTCCTGAAAGGAGTACAAAATTGTTCTTGTTAATAACAAAATTTATAATAATGGCTGTTTTAATAATTATATCAGGTACTTTTCTATCTAAATTTGGTGATGTTATAGCAGATAAAACAGGATTGGGACAGGTTTTGATTGGTAGTATATTAATAGCATTGGCCACATCATTGCCGGAGATGGTAACCAGTGTTACTTCTTCAATTACAGGTGCCCCGGATATTGCTGTAGGAAATGTTTTTGGCAGTAATACTTTTAATTTAGTTATCCTGGCGATTATTGATCTCTTTCATGGGCCGGGTCCTTTAATGCTACGTATAAGGTATAGTCATATACTATCAGGTTTACTGGGTATATTATTATCAGGGATAGTAGCTTTTAGTATTATTGTTACTCATTTAACACCTATTCGTCTAGGTTTTCTGGGTGTTGGTTTAGATAGTATAGCAATTATTTTTGTTTATATAATAGGTATGAGGCTGGTTTTTCGTTATGAAAAGAAAAATCCATTAGATAAAGATAATGAGGAAAAAAAAGAGAAACCGAAAAATTTAACACTCAAAAAAGCGATTATAGGATTTGTAATTAGTGGAGTAATAATAGTAATTGCCGGTATTGAACTGACAATAGCCGGAGAAAGAATAGCAAGTTTAACCGGACTTGAACAGAGTTTTATTGGTACAATTATGATAGCAGCCGCTACCTCACTTCCGGAACTTGTGGCTTCAATATCAGCTATGCGTATAAATGCTTACAATATGGCTTTTGGAAATGTTATGGGTAGTAATATTTTTAATATGATTGTTGTCTTTTTCGCTGATATATTTTATCGACAGGGATTTATACTTACTTCTGTAGCTTCTGTACATATTATAACTGCTATGATTGGACTTATGATGAGTGCAATTGCTCTTATAGGTTTATTTTATAGATCACGAAGGACGATATTTACTATTGGTTGGGATTCTTTATTTATTAGCATTATATATTTTATTGGTGTCTATTTACTGTTTAGACTGGGTGTTAACTTTTAAAAATTCTTTAATTCTTTTTTTGTTTTTTTGATATTAAGTATATGGAAGAGTTGCTATTAATTGAATGATTATATTGAAGAACCATTTTATATGTGAAAGGGTGGAATAATATTGTTAAATATAAGTGAACTGGAAACAAAAACTATTACAGAATTGCATAAATTAGCTAAAGATTTAGATGTTAAAGGTTATACACAGATGCGGAAAAAAGATTTAATCTTTGCTATTTTAAAGAAAGAAACAGAAAAGGGTGGGAATATTTTTGCTGAAGGTGTACTGGATATTATTGAAAATGAAGGATATGGGTTCCTGCGTCCTTCAAAATATGTACCTTCAAGTGATGATATATATATATCAGCATCACAAATACGCCGTTTTGATCTAAGAAATGGTGATGTTGTTTCTGGTCAGGTAAGGGAGCCCAAGGATAATGAAAGATATTTTGCTCTTTTAAGAATTGAAGCTGTAAATTACCAAGATCCGGAGAAGGCTGAAGATAGAGCCTTTTTTGAGGATTTGACCCCTCTTTATCCAGAAGAGAGATTACAGCTGGAATACCATGCAAATGAAATTTCTACCAGATTGATTGATTTAATTACTCCGATTGGTAAAGGACAGCGAGGTTTGATTGTATCACCTCCGAAAGCTGGAAAAACTGTACTTCTTAAAAAGGTAGCAAATAGTATTTCTCATAATTACCCCCAGGTAAAATTGATGATTTTATTAATTGATGAGCGTCCTGAAGAAGTTACTGATATGAAGCGGTCAGTTGATGCTGAAGTAATAAGTTCTACTTTTGATGAAAAGCCCGAAGACCATATTTCTGTAGCTTCTCTTGTGCTTAAAAAAGCAAAAAGATTGGTTGAACATAAGAATGATGTTGTTGTCTTACTGGATAGTATAACCCGTATGGCTCGAGCTTCAAATGTAACAATTCCACCCAGTGGTAGGACATTATCAGGGGGGCTGGATCCTACTGCTATGTATTTTCCCAAAAGTTTTTTTGGGGCAGCAAGGAATATTGAAGAGGGTGGCAGTCTTACAATTTTGGCAACTTCTCTTGTAAATACAGGTAGTCGTATGGATGATGTAATATATGAAGAATTTAAAGGTACCGGTAATATGGAATTACACCTGGATAGGCAGCTTGCGGAGAGCAGGCTTTACCCGGCTATAAACATTCAACAGTCAAGTACTCGCAAAGAAGAGATGTTGTTATCTAAGGAGGAGCTTGAGATAATTTGGGATTTAAGACAGGAAATTACCCATTTAAATAAGGCAGAAGTTGTTTCTACATTTATAAAACAGTTAAATAATACAAAGACAAATAAAGAATTATTACAGGTGCTGCAAAAAGTATTAAAAAAATAGATAGTACTTAGCAAAAATAGGTGTTGCATAGATAATATACCTGTGTTATAATTATTTTTGTGAATAAAAATTGAATTAGTTTTAGAAGAAGAAAGAGGTGAAAGTAATGAAGGATATTCATCCCGAACTTAAGGAAACTACTATCACCTGTGCCTGTGGTGAAGTATATAAAACGAAATCAACAAAAGAGAATATAAGAGTTGAGGTTTGTTCACAGTGTCACCCATTTTATACTGGAAAACAGCGTAAAAACGCAAAAGGTGGTAGGGTTGAAAGATTTAATAAAAAGTACGGATTATCAGAAGAAAAAGAAGAAGAGTAATATACAGGGCATTAGCTCTGTTTTTTTTTTAAATGTTGTAGTGTGAGGTGAATGTTATGTATAAAATAGGTAATAGTGGCTGGATTGAGATGATTACTGGTCCTATGTATTCCGGAAAAAGTGAAGAGTTAATACGTAGGATTAGACGTGTAAAAATTGCTAAAAAAAATTTAAGGGTTTTTAAACCTTTAATAGATAATAGATACGGTAGTGGTGATGTTGTTTCTCATAGTGGTGATAGTATTGAAGCTATATCTATTGATCATCCTGAGGAAATAATCAAAAAAATCGATAAAAAAACTGATGTTGTTGGTATTGATGAAATACAGTTTTTTCATAAAGATATAGTTGGAATATGTGAAGAACTTGCCAATGATAATAAACGGGTTATAGTAGCAGGTCTGGACAGGGATTTTCGTGGTGAGCCATTTACACCGGTGCCGGAACTTCTGGCCCGGGCTGAATATGTAGATAAATTGACAGCCATATGTGTAAAATGTGGGGAACCGGCCAGCAGAACCCAGAGATTAATAAATGGTAGACCTGCCTATTATAGTGATTCAATAATTATGGTCGGGGCTCAAGAAATTTATGAAGCTCGCTGTCGAAACTGTCATCAGGTATGGAAGAAAGAAGAAAGGAAGAATAGTAATGAGTAAAAAACAATACGGGGGACAGGCAGTAATAGAGGGTGTAATGATGAAAGGCGAAGATAAAATTGCTATTGCTGTCCGTAAATCACCCCAAAATATTATAATAAAGGAAGAAAGTTTAAAACTGGACGGTAACAAATACAGTTTTTTAAAGTGGCCGTTTGTCAGGGGAGTAGTAAATTTGATACTTTCTCTTATAATTGGTTTAAAGGCTTTAACCTATTCGGCAAATCAAATTGCTGAAGAAGAGGATGAAGAATTAACTACCAAAGAATTGATTTTAAGTATAGTTGTTTCTTTTGGATTGGCGATTCTCCTGTTTGTTGTTTTACCGGCGGGGATAATAACGTTAATACAGCCTTATATAGGTAATAATATTATATTGAATGTTATTGAGGGTATGATAAAGATAAGTGCTTTTTTAATTTATATTTTTGTAATTTCCCGTCTTGAAGATATAAAAAGGGTATTTATGTATCATGGTGCTGAACACAAAGTTATCTATAATTATGAATCAGACTTACCCTTGAGTGTTGAAAATGCACGTAAATTTACGACATTGCATCCCCGTTGTGGTACCAGTTTTATTTTTATAGTTATTATTGTCAGTATATTTTTCTTTTCCTTTTTTGGTCGTCCACCTCTTTTAAAAAGAATATTTTATCATCTCATGTTATTACCGATTATTGCTGGAACCTCCTATGAGTTAATAAAACAGGCGGGTAAAAGTAAAGTTAACCCTATAATAAAAATATTTTCTGTTCCCGGTCTCTGGTTTCAAAAACTTACTACCAATGAGCCAGATGATTCAATGCTAGAAGTTGCTATAGAAGCCTTAAAAGCAGTTTTACCTGCTGAAGAGAGGGGTGAATCTGATGTTTGATTTACAGGAAAAACTTGATAAGATAGAAGAGAAATATCAAGAGTTAAATAAGAAGATAAGTGACCCTGAGGTTATGAATGATAGTAATGAATATCAAAAATTATTAAAAAAACATGCTAAAATGAAAAAAATTGTTGATGAATACAGGGAATACAAGGAAGTTTTGGCGGGTATAGAAGAAGCAGAAGAACTAATAAATGAAGAAGATGAAGATATGAAAGAATTAGCTGAGATGGAACTTGAGGAATTAACACCACGTAAAAAGCGTCTGGAAGAAGAACTTCCCCTAATGCTTTTACCTGAAAATCCCGATGATAAGAAAAATGTTATCTGCGAAATTCGTGCTGGTGCCGGAGGTGATGAAGCAGGTCTTTTTGCTGCCGATTTATACCGTATGTATAAGCATTATGCAGAGAGTCATAACTGGAAAACCGAAGTTATGAATGCTAATACTTCTGGGGTTGGTGGTTTTAAAGAAATTATTTTCAGTGTAGAAGGAAATGGTGCCTTTAAGTATTTAAAATATGAAAGTGGTGTTCACAGAGTACAGAGGGTGCCCAGTACTGAATCAAGTGGACGTATTCATACATCGACAGCTACTGTAGCTGTTTTACCTGAAGCTGAAGATATTGATATTGAAATTGATCCCAATGATTTACGAATAGATTTTTACCGCTCTAGTGGTCCTGGGGGGCAGAGTGTAAATACGACGGATTCTGCTGTCAGAATTACCCATAAACCAACTGATCTTACTGTATCTTGTCAGGATGAAAAATCTCAGCATAAAAATAAGGCTAAAGCTATGCGGGTATTACGGGCCCGACTTAAAGAAAAAATTGAAGAAGAAAAACGTGTAGAACGTGATGAAGCTCGTAAAAGCCAGGTTGGTACAGGGGATAGGAGTGAAAAAATCAGAACCTATAATTTCCCTCAGAGTAGAGTAAGTGATCATCGTATTAATTTTACCGTTCATAAACTGGAAGAAATACTGGATGGTAAGCTTGATATTGTTGTTGAACCACTTAGAGAAGAAGATAAAATCAAAAAGCTTGAGAAGGTGAAGTAGTGAATATTAAGCAGGTTCTTGCTAATACAGAAGAATTTTTTGAGAACCATAATATTGATAAACCCAGGCTTGATGCTGAGGTGTTGCTTGCTGATCTTTTGCAGATGGAGAGAATAAATTTATATGTAAATTTTGAATATCCACTTACGGATAAAGAGATTGCCAGTTTTAGAAAACGAGTAATTAAAAGGGCAAAAAAACATCCGGTTGCTTATATAACAGGAAGTAAAGAATTTATGTCACTTGATTTTGATATAGATAAAAATGTATTGGTACCTAGACCGGAAACTGAATCACTGGTAGAGGAAGTACTCTCTTACTGTCAAAAAGAAGATATTAATGATCCCAATATAGTAGATGTAGGGACAGGAAGTGGAGTTATAATGGTTAGCCTGGGTCATTATTTACCTCAAGCCAGGATTATAGGTATCGATATTACAGGTGCTATTCTTAATGTGGCCCGGGATAATATAAAAAAACATAATCTTGAAGATAGATTGAAGGCCATAAAGGGAGATTTATTGAATCCACTTATTAAAAGAGCTAAGAATAATGTAGATATCGTAGTTGCTAATCCTCCCTATATCAGTAGTGAAGAAATGGGAAATTTATCTGAAGAAGTAAAAAAAGAACCTGCTGTTGCTCTTGCCGGAGGCAAAAATGGTCTTGAGATTTATAAAAAATTGATACCACAGAGTAAAAAGGTTTTAGTTCCCGGGGGTTTACTGGCTTTGGAGATTGGTTATAATCAGGCAGATGACATATCTAAAATCCTGGCTGATTGGAGTAATATTATTATAAAAAAAGATTATGCTGATCATGATAGGATTGTAATGGCCCAAAAACCAGAGAATGGAGATTAATTTAGAAATATGAGTTTAAATTTAGATACAAAAATAATGAAAATAAATAAAAATATGATATCTAACGCTAATGTAGCTAAATTACAGGCAGAAAAAGCAATTAAGAACGGAGCCCATATATTAAAAAATGGTGAAATTGTTGCTTTCCCTACTGAGACTGTATATGGTCTGGGGGCTGATGCTACAGATATAAAAGCAGTAAAAAAAATTTTTGCAGCTAAAGGAAGGCCTCAGGATAATCCTTTGATTGTACATATTGCAGACAAAAATCAACTAAAATTTTTGACAACAGGAATAATTACTACCAGTGTTATACGGCTTATAGAAAACTTTTGGCCTGGCCCTTTAACAATAATAATGTATAAAAATAATAAAATTCCTGATATAACTACCGGTGGGTTGGAAACTGTGGCTATTCGTATGCCATCTCATCCGGTAGCTCTTGCTCTAATTAAGCAATC
>CAYRVO010000004.1:0-19361 GCA_964427565.1 uncultured Halanaerobiales bacterium
GTAAAATATAATTGTAATGAACATTTGCTAAAAAAGGAGGGTGATTTATATGCCTGGTGGAGATGGAACTGGTCCTGCAGGAATGGGACCTATGACAGGTAGAGCTGCTGGTTTTTGTGCTGGTTATGCAGTACCTGGTTATATGAATCCTGGTTCTCGTCGTGGAGCTGGTTTTGGACGAGGCTTTGGACGTGGACTGGGTCGTGGTTATGGTCGTGCTTATATGCGACCTGTAGCTGTTCCAGCTAATAATCAACCATATCCTAATCAATCATATCCTTATAATAATCAAGCTAATACAGGAACGATTGAAGGAGAGGTAGAATATCTGGAAAATACAGCTAAAGCACTTAAAGAAGAATTGAATGAGATTCAAAAAAGACTTGATGAAATAAAACAAGACGATAATTAGTACATTTATTAAGACAAGTATTTTTTGACATGGGGCCAGGATAGATGTATAATAGTTTTGGCCCCTTATTTTTGTTTATTTTACATAATTTTTTGTATATAAATAAAAATTAAAGGGAGGAAAAAAGATGGCAGATGTAAGAAAAATGTTAAATGAATTTCATGAAGGTATGGGTAAGGTAAAAGAAACAAGTGGTGAACAGGTTCAAGCTTTTATGAATTTGCTCGGCAAATGTGATAAAGAGGGCAAGATTGATGTTAAGACAAAAGAATTAATTAGTATAGGTATTGCTCTTGTTATTCGTTGTAAATATTGTATAGTCTTCCATACTTACAAAGCACTGGAAGCAGGGGCAACAAAGGAAGAGATTATGGAAGCAGCCATGGTTGCTGTAACATTTGGAGCTGGACCTTCCATGACTTATACCTCAACATTGCTTCAGGATTGTATAGAAGAATTTTCTCCAGATTTTGAATAATTGAGGTAAATTATTGATAACTAATCTGTATTTAATCAGGCTTCCTTTTTAATGAATGTTTATTAAAGAGGAAGCCTTTTCAAATAAAAGTTAGGTAATTATTATTGTTGATGTCATTAATAATATTTAGGAGTGAGAATAATGTATAAAGTAGAGAATAATAAGTTAGAACTAAATCATGGTTCAATTAATAAGGGTTTAATAGCTGTTGCCAGTGGTAAGGGTGGAGTAGGTAAATCTACAGTTACGGTAAATTTAGCTGCTACTTTAGCCCAACTTGATCAAAAAGTGGGAATTATAGATGCTGATGTACATGGATTTAGTGTACCAAGAATTATAGGTTTAGAAGATGAGGCAGAAGCTGTAAATGAAAAAGAAATTATTCCTCCAGAAGTTAATGGAGTAAAGGTTATTTCTATGGGTTCATTTGTTGGTGAGGGGAGCCCTGTAATTTGGCGCGGGCCTTTATTAACAAGAGCTCTTGAACAATTTACTCAGGATGTGCACTGGGGAGAACTGGATTATCTTTTATTGGATTTACCACCTGGTACAGGTGATATGGCCTTAAATATTATGCAGAAATTACCTCATGCAGAGACATTAATAGTGACTACACCTCAGATTACTGCCACCAATGTAGCCGGTCGTGTAGGGAAAATGGCTGAAAAAATGGATTCAGATATAATGGGTGTTATTGAAAATATGTCATATTATCAATGTGCGGAATGTGGTAATAAAGATTATATTTTTGGTCAGGGTGGTGGTGAAGCTCTGGCAGAAAATTTAAATACAAAATTACTGGGTAAATTACCTTTAATAACAACTGTAAGGAAAAAGGGAGATGAAGGTAAGCCTATAGTAACTATTGATAAAGACTCACCTGTAAGTAAGGCATTTTATGAAATCGGCAATGATATAATAAATAGAGAAATAGAATTTGATACTGATAAGTCCCCCATGGATTTTAAGAAATCCAAATAAATAAATGAGGAGGTTTCTGACAATAATTATAATTGTCAGTTAAAGTATGCCTAGACCACCAAAAGAACGAAGAATTGAAAATATACCTAAAGTTAAATATTTCAAACCAGCTGGAGTTCAGGCTAGAGATCTTAGTGAAATAAACATAAATTTAGAAGAAGTTGAAGCAATCCGTTTAAAGGATATGGAGGGTTTAATACAGGAAGAATGTGCACAAAGAATGAAAATATCGCGCCCTACTTTTCAACGTATCCTTACTAATGCCAGAAAAAAAATAGCTAGGGCTTTAATTACAGGTCAGGCACTCCGCTTTCAAGGTGGGAATTACCAATTGGCAAAATTTGTTTATAATTGCAGGGATTGTGGTAATCAATTTAGAATGCCTTCCAGAAATAGAGGGGGAAGAAATCGTAATCGAAACAGAGGACAGAATGGCCGAAGTTGTCCTCAATGTGGGAGTTCAGCTATTGAAAAACAATAATTTTTTAGATAATGATTTTTAACTATTTGATTTTATAAGATAGAGATGTTTACAAGGGCCCAATATTTATGGGTCCCTTGTTAATAATGAGCTATTATTATTAATATTATGAATATAGATAAAATAAATTATAAAGAAGGGTTTTGTAAAAGTAAGTATAAAAATATATATAAGAATATTAATTTTCAAGGAGGATTAATTATGGATTTAAGTAGGGAGAATCGAGAAAAGTTAAATGATCTTAAAAATGAATATGTCCTGGATGTCGTTCAGAAAGCTATTAAATTATGTAAGCCAGATAAAGTGAAAGTTATTACAGATTCTAAAGAAGATATTGCTTATGTGAGAGAGCTTGCTTTAAAAACTGGAGAAGAAAACAAATTAAATTTAAAAGGTCATACATATCATTTTGATGGTTATTATGATCAGGCTCGTGATAAAGAAAATACAAGATATTTGTTAACAGGTGGAGAAGATCTGGGTTCTGGAATTAATTCTATAGAAAGAGAAAAAGGATTAAAAGAAGTGTTATCATATTTTGATGGTAGTATGAAGGGTAAAGTAATGCTTGTAAGGTTTTTTTCGCTGGGACCTAATGATTCTATATTTTCGATACCAGCTCTCCAGATTACTGATTCAAGTTATGTTGCTCATAGTGAAGATATTCTATACCGGACAGGTTATAGTGATTTTAAAAAATTAAATGGTTCTGATGATTTCTTTTATTTCTTACATTCAGCTGGCAAATTGGAAAATGGTGTCAGTGTTGATGTAGATAAAAGGAGAGTATATATTGATTTAAAGGAAGATAGGGTTTTTAGTGTTAATAATCAGTATGCAGGTAATAGTCTTGGTTTGAAGAAATTGGCTTTTAGACTTGCTATAAATAAGGCATCTAATGAAGATTGGCTTGCAGAGCATATGTTTATAAGTGGAGTTCATGGACCGGGAGATAGAGTCTCATATTTTACTGGTGCTTTTCCCAGTGCCTGTGGTAAAACGAGTACAGCAATGATTCCTGGTCAGACAGTGGTTGGTGATGATATTGCATATTTGAAAGATGTGAATGGCAAGGTTAAAGCTGCAAATGTAGAAGCCGGTCTTTTTGGTATTTTACGTGATGTAAATTCTGATGATGATCCTGTAATCTATAAAACTTTGACAACACCACGGGAAATGATTTTTTCCAATGTTTTAATTAATGATGGCAAGCCTTACTGGTTAGGTATGGGAAAAGAAATACCAGATGAGGGAATGAATTTTTCCGGGAAATGGTATAAAGGTAAGAAGGATGAAAATGGAAAGGAAATATCGCCAGCACATAAAAATGCACGTTATACTATAAGGATTGAAGATTTAGATAATTGTGACCGAAAATACAATGATCCGCAGGGAGTAAAGGTTGAAGGTTTTGTCTATGGTGGACGGGATTCTGATACTAATATCCCTGTTGCTGAAACTTTAAGCTGGGCTCATGGTGTTTTTGTTGGTTCATGTCTTGAATCGGAAACTACTTCTGCTACCCTCGGTAAAGTAGGAGAAAGAAAACATAATCCAATGGCTAATCTGGACTTTTTATCAATACCTTTAGGGAAGTATATTAAAAATCATTTACAATTTGGCAAAAATGTTAAGAAATCCCCTAAAATATTTGCTGTAAATTACTTTTTAAAAGATGAAGAGACGGGAAATTATCTTAATGGTATTCTCGATAAAAAGGTATGGTTACAGTGGATGGAACGCAGAGTTAATGGTGAAGTAGAGGCAAAAGAAACTCCGGTTGGCTATATTCCTTTATATAGTGATTTAAAGAAACTTTTTACTCAATATCTTGATAAAGAATATTCAAGAGAAGAATATACTAAGCAGTTTGCTATTAGAGTTGATAACTATATAGAAAAGTATAAAAGGATAGATAATATATTTGCTGAAATACCTGATTTACCTGATAAGTTTAAGGAAGAGTTACAAAGTCAGCAACAAAGATTGCTAAAAACTAAAAATAATTTTGCCAGATCAGTTATTTCACCACTTGAATTTTAAAGATTAAACCCCGGGGTTTACCCCGGGGTTTAAATTATATATTTGAAAGTTAATGTTAAAGTAGTAAACTAAAAAGTTATCCCCAGAATTATCCACATATTAACAACCAAAGAAAAATATTCAATGATTTAGAGGGATAATGTCAATTTGAGGGTTTTTTGTTGAGAAAAAATATACCTACACCGCCAATACCCAGGTGTACTCCCAGTACACTTCCTACTAAATTAATTATAAAATCATTATATTCAAATTTTTCCTTAATCATTTCTTTAATTTTCAGGGCAAGTTCTTTGTCATCAGCATGACTTATTCCAATTGTTTGTCCCGGAATATTTTTACTTCTGGTGGCCATAATTTTCATTATATTATCAAGAACCCGTTTTTTGCCCCGTACTTTTTTTAGTAGACATATTTTACCGTTTTGTAAGTGTAATATTGGTTTGATATTTAATATATTACCGATAAAAGCTTTAGTTTTATTTATTCGTCCTCCATGCTGTAAATACTTGAGATTATCGAGTGTAAAAATATGTTCCAGGTGTTGTGTATAAAATTTTACCGTTTCAATAATATCTGTTTTTGAGTGACCACTTTCTATCATTTCTGCAGCTTTTTTTGCAGCTAAACCAATTGCCGTTGAACCACATTTGCTGTCAATAATATTTATATCAAAATCGGGAAATTGTTTTTTTACTTTTTTGGCTACCATTATTCCTGTCTGGAAAGTACCTGAAAGTTGAGATGAGAATGCAATATAGAGACAGCTAGTACCTTTACGGGCATAATTCGTAAAAGTTTTATTAAAAGTTGTGGGACTAACCTGTGCCGTACGTGGAAATTTACCATTTCGCATGGATTTATAAACATCTTTTGTATTAATATTAATACCATCTTTGTATTCCCTGTTATCTATATATATTTTGAAAGGAAGAATATCAATATCAAATTTTTCTATTATTTTTTTTGGTAGATCACAGGCGGAATCAATAATAATTTTAAACAATAATATCACTTCCCTGTAACTAAGACTTTAAAATAATTATATTATTTTATTTTGAAATTTGCAAATATAGTGAGATAAAAGGTTTGCAGATTGATGGTCTGTTTTTATTATCTAATAAAAATTGAAAATGGTAGTTATTGATATAACTTATAAGCCGTAATCAAGTATCAGAATGAAATTTTGCAGTGAATAACATAAAAAAATAAATAAATAAAAATTTTATGCAGGGAAATTGCTTTAAAAGCAGTAATTATATAATATATAGTCGAAACCAGGAGTGGATAAATATGTTTTGCAAAAACCGGGTTATTATAATAATTTTTAGTTTATTGTTTATAATACTTTGCTTAAGTCAGTTTGCAGCTGCAGATAATATGGATGTTTACATATATGGAAAAGATGTAACAAAAAATCTGGCTCCTATGATTTATGAAGGACAAATTATGGTTAGAGCTCGTTTACTTGCTGATTATATTGGAGCAGAGATAAAATGGAAAAAAAATATTAAAACATTAAAATTAATTAAAGATGAAACTGTAATTAAAATGATGGCTGGAAGTCCTTTTATACAGATCGGTGATAGGGCTATTGAAAGTAAAAATGGTATGGTCTTAAAAAACAATAATTCCTATATTCCCCTTAAAGATGTTGTCCGTGGATTTGGTTTTTTAATTAACAGTACTAATAATTCATTATATATATTTAAACCTGAAGCAAATGTTAAGGAAGTAGTATGGGAGAACAATTGTAAATTAATAATTAAAATGGATAAAATCACCCCTTATAGAATAAATGAAGGTCAGGATCCTCATAAATTGATAATTGAAATTGATAAGGCATCATTAGCCTCTGATTTTATAGATAATGTATCCTGTAAAAATTATTATCTTGATATAAAAAGATCGAGTAAAACAGCTCGCTTACAGCTGGTATTGACAGGTAAATATCCTATTCCGTATTATAATGAGAGTTGTATAAAGGAAGAGGGTAATAATATAGTGCTTAATTTTTATCCTCTCCTGAAAAGTATAAAATGGACTAATGACAATAGACTTGAAATTTTAAGTAGTAAGTCAATAACTAAGCCGGATATACTTTTACTTAGTGATCCCCAGAGAATGGTACTTGATTTTACAGGTTTAAAATTAAGTGATTATGACCTGGATTTCAAAAAAAATAATTACATTAAGGAAGTACGTGTAAGTCAATTTAAATATGAACCCCTTATTTTGCGAGTGGTTCTAGAGTTGAAAGATAATAGATATTTACACTGTATAGATACTGAAGATAATAAAAAATTTGTTTTAGGACCAGCTACAAAAACAGAAATAAGTAATTTAAAGTATAAAAGTAATAAAATTAGCTTTGAATCTACTGACCGTATTAAACCTGAAATCTTTAATCTTGAAGAGCCTAATAGGCTTGTTATTAATATTCATAATGCTTTACGAGGCGATAATGTTAAAGATAAACTGACAATAAATAATGATTTGATCAAAAATATTAGAAGTTCTCGTTTTGATGAACAGGTGATTAGAGTGGTTGTTGATTTAAATGGAAAAATAGGATATAATTGGAAACAGATTGAAGAAGAAAATGGAAAATACAAACATATAATAACTCTGGGTAATACTTTAGAAAAACTAAGATTCATAAATAAAAAACAGAAGACTAATATAAATATTAAATTTTATGATCAAGTTAATTATAAGGTGAATAAATTTTCTTACCCTGATAGATTGGTAGTAGATGTTCTAAATACAGATTTAAATGTCAATCAATTAGATATTCCAAAAAATGAAGGTATAATAAAAGAGGTCCGTGTAGATAAATATATAAATAAGGATAAAGAATACACGCGTTTTGTATTTGAGTTAAAACAATTTCATGGTTATGAAGTTATTTCTGCAGAGCCTGCCAGTAATATAAATATAACTTTGGCAAAAAAAATATTTAAAGTAGAAAGTACAAATAATTTGATTATTTTAGATCCCGGACATGGCGGTTTTGATCCTGGTGCCTGTGGGCAGTCAGGTTTAACGGAAAAAGAAGTTAATCTTGATATTGCTCTTAAACTTAAAGATATCCTCAATAATTCTGGTTATCAGGTAATATTGACCAGGAATAAGGATAAATTTATATCATTAAGAGAGAGGGTTGAACTAGCCAACAAGAAAGAGGCCAGAATTTTTGTCAGTATTCATAATAATTCTTCCAGCAAAAATTATTCGGAAGGGACTGAAACTTTCCTTGCTCCCAACAGAGAGGAAGAATGTTTATTATTGGCTCAGTTATTACAGAAAGAACTTCTTTCTGAGCTAGAGCTAGTTGATAGGGGTGTGAAGAAAGACAACTTTTATGTAATAAAATATACAAATATGCCTGCTGTACTTCTTGAAATTGCTTTCTTATCCAATCCCCATGAAGAAACTCTGCTTGAAAGCGATTTATTCCGCCAGAATGCGGCTGAGGCTGTTGCCAGAGCAATTGGAAAGTATTTTGACAGGGTTAACTAAGGAGGAAGTTTTTATGAAAAACAAAAATATATTAATAATAGTTGCTATCATACTTATTGCCTTATATGTATTTTTTGTTCTGGTACCAAATAAGCAGAAAGTAGAAACAAGCAAAAGAGAAGTAATCCTTTATTTTTCAACTGATAATGCTCAATTTTTAAAAGGAGAAAAGCGATTAGTTGCAACTGATCAATTATATGTAAATACGATAAATGAATTAATCAAAGGTCCTGAATCTTCTTTTTTGGGTAAGACTATACCCCAGGCAACAAAATTAATTAATCTTGAAATAAAGAATAATACTGCCGTTCTTAATTTTAATAAAGAATTTAAGAAGCAGCATTGGGGTGGTAGTACAGGTGAAAGAATGACAGTCTATTCACTGGTAAATACCATGACTCAGTTTTCCAAGATAGATATGGTTAAAATTTTAATTACTGGTCAGGAAGTTGAAAGCCTTGCGGGACATATGGACCTTAGTATTTCGCTATCGGCAAATAAAGATTTAATAAAAAAATAGTAAATGGTTCATAATCTATGGGACATCCTGTCCCAAGATCAATTTATTCAATCTAAACTTTTTGTTTTATAATCTTATTTTTAAGATAAGGATCTATCATTAGGAGGATTATATATATTATGGAAATACACATAGATCAGGGAAGTGACATTCCCGTTTATATGCAAATAAAAAAGCAGATAAAAAATATGGTTAGAAAGGATATATTGACAAAAGGAGATCATTTACCATCAGAAAAAGAATTAGCAGAAAAATTACAGGTAAAGTACAGAGAAGTAGTAGATGCTTATAAAAGCCTGGAAAATGAAAACATAATATCTTCCCGACCACAAGAAGGTACTTTTGTAGCTGGTTATATAAATGGTGTTAGAGAGACGAGTAGGAAAGATAAATTATTAAGAATCATTGATCTGGCAATGGAAGAAGCACTGGAGCTTGGCTTTTCAATGGATGATTTTCTTACCATTGCTTATGTCAGGG
Source organism: uncultured Halanaerobiales bacterium (assembly GCA_964427565.1). Taxonomy (GTDB): domain Bacteria; phylum Bacillota; class Halanaerobiia; order Halanaerobiales; family JADQBU01; genus CAYRVO01. The sequence goes on from CAYRVO010000004.1 coordinate 8,915, forward strand.
CCCGGGAAAAGGAAGAGTTATTAAGTAAAACTAAGGTTGTTTTTATAGAATGTAATCAAGAGCAGTTGAATACCCTAATAGAAGAGACTGATGTCAAACATGATGTAGCTAAAATACCGGTTTTAACAGAAGAAATGGAGAATGAAGCAGCAAGAATAAAGAAAGTGATAAAAAAAGCAAGTGTCATAATTACTACTTCATTTCATTTACAGGAAGTAGAAAATTTTATAGAGGGTATGAATAAAGAAATTATTACTATGTCTTTGGAACCCAGTATGGAAACAATAGTTAAGCTAGCGAGAATAAAGGAGGGTCTAGATGTAGGGCTGGTCTGCAAATCCCAAAATTTTGCCCGGGAAATCAAGAGTTCTTTACGTAATATTGATCTTAATGATTTTCAACTTGAATATAACCTTTCGCGAGGAACTGAATTGAAAGATTTTATAATTACTAAAGATATATTAATCACTTCTCCTCATAGATATAATGAAGTTAAGAAATTAACTGATAAAAAAATAATTAGATTTGAATATGCACCAGATAGGTGCTCTATAAATATGCTAAAAATGACACTACTTGAATTGCAGGACACCTGGAAAAGGAGTTGATAAATTGAATTCGGCGGTTGATTCAAGAGGCCCTATAGGCTTACTGGATTCCGGTGTTGGTGGTCTTACTGTTTTAAAAGAATTTGTTACTCATTTGCCAGAAGAAGATATAATTTATTATGGTGATACATTACATTTACCCTATGGGCCGCGGCAGTTATCTGAAGTTAGAATTTTTGTTAAAAAAATAATTGATTTTTTGATAGTAAAAAGAAATATTAAAGCAATTGTACTGGCCTGTAATACTGCAACCTCTGCTTCTCTAGCAATGATTAAAGATAATTATAATATCCCTGTACTTGGTACAATTGCCAGTGCAACCGAAAAAGCAATAGCTATTACAGAAAACAATAGAATTGGTGTTATAGGTACAGAAGGAACAATAAATAGTCAGGCCTATCAGGAAGCACTTATGAAAAGCAATAAAAACCTGGAGGTGTATTCAGTGGCCTGTCCAGATTTTGTAGAACTGGTAGAGGAAGGTAAATTTCAGGGGCCGGAAGTAGAGAAAATGGTATATAAATACCTTTCAGGTTTAAAAAGTGTTAATATAGATGTTCTTATTCTGGGTTGTACCCATTATCCTTATCTTGTAAAACCTATACAGAATTTTTTTGGAGAAGATGTAATTCTGGTTAGTTCGGCTGTAGAAATGGCCCGTGAAGCCAAAAGGGTATTAGCTTCCAAAAATTTATTACGAAATACTAAGCATGATAGTGGGATAAGAAAAAATGAATTTATTGTTAGTGATAAAAAGAAAATTTCCCATACATTTTTAAAAAAGGGGAGGAAATTTTTGCAATTACCATCTTTATCATTTAAAGAAATAAATGTTTTTGATTTCTGTTGAGGATTTAATTTTTAAATAGATTAGATATTAAAGGGGCACTTAAAATGGAGACAGTACTCTTGATTGATATAGGTAGTACCTATACAAAAGCGGCAATAATTGATCTGGAAAGATTGTCTATAGTCAGAAGGAGTCAGTCTCTAACAACAATAAATAATAATATATTAATCGGGCTTAAAAAAGTTTTGTTAAAATTAGAGGGCTGGGAAAAAGCTCATTATAAGCTAGCCTGTAGTAGTGCAGCCGGTGGTTTGAAAATTGTTGCTATTGGTCTTGTCCCTGAATTAACTGCTGAAGCTGTCAGAAGAGCTGCTTTGGGAGCGGGAAGCAGGATATTAAAGACATATTGTTATGAATTAACTGCTGAGGATATTATGGAAATTTCTCAACTTAAAGCAGATATTATTTTACTTGCTGGAGGTACTGATGGGGGTAATAAAGAGGTAATTCTACAAAATGCTCATAAACTTGCTAAAGAAGAAATAAAATGTCCTATTATAATTGCTGGTAATAGGGCTGTAGAAGCAAATGTAAAAAATATTTTAACAAAAGCAGGAAAGGTATCATATATTACAGAAAATGTAATGCCCGAATTGGAAGAGTTAAATATTGAACCTGCCCGCAATAAAATAAGAGAAATTTTTTTAAATACTATAGTTCAGGCAAAAGGGTTGAATAAGGTGAAAGAATTTATTGATGGTATAATTATGCCTACTCCAGCAGCTGTTCTTAAATCTGCATCTCTGTTGGCTCAAGGTTATAAAGATAACCCGGGTTTAGGAGAGTTAATTGTTGTTGATATTGGTGGGGCAACAACTGATGTTCACTCTGTTGCTCAAGGAGAGCCGGTAGATACAAAGATTAAGTGGAGGGGATTAGAAGAACCTTTTATAAAAAGAACTGTTGAAGGTGATATAGGCATGAGATTTAATGCTCCATCATTGATGAAGATAATTGGAGAGGAAAGTATAAAGAATCAGGTATATAAACTGACCGGTAATCATATAAATTCTTCAGAATTGAAAAATTATTTAAGTAAGATACATAAGCAAGTTAATTATTTACCGATTAGTAAAAATGAAAAAATAATTGAGAAAATACTGGCTAAAAATGCTACTCAAATTGCTTCTGCAAGACATGTGGGGAATGTAAAAAAATTTTATACTCCTATGGGGTCTTCTTATATTCAGGAAGGAAAGGATTTAAGAAATATAAAAACAGTAATAGGTACAGGTGGAATTATCGCTTATAGTGAAAAACCCGAACTAATTATGCAGGGTGTTCTTTATAAAAATCAGAATAGTACTCAGTTACTATCCCCAATAAACCCCAATATTTTGCTAGACCGAAAATATATTATGGCTCTGGCCGGTTTGCTGGCCAATGTTGAACCATTAAAATCATTGCAATTATTAAAAAAATATGTTAATTAAAGTGGGGGTTAAGATGAATATAAAAAATAAATTTTGGGAGGAGGATAATTTTCTCAAACAAAGAGAAGAAGTATTAAAACAATGGCCTACGGGGAAAGAGATAGATCTTGAAGATGCAGTTGAATATCAAAAAGGGTTAGATAGTAAGAAAAAGATGACTTTCAAATTAATGAAAGCAAAACAAGAAAAAACAACCTTAATCCAGCCCCGGGTAGGTGTTGCATTACCCAAAAAACAAATAGAAATTTTACAATACTTAGAAAAAGAAGGGGAAGCTGATGTCTTATCAACAACAATTGATAAATATTCACGCCAGAATAAGTATCAGGAGGCGAAACGGGGTATAGAAGAAAGCCAGGAAATGGGACGTTCAATGTTAAAGGGCTTTCCAGCAGTAAATCATGGTTTAAAAGTGTGTCGTAAACTGTTGGAAGCTGTTGATGTTCCTCTGCAGGTTAGACATGGAACCCCTGATGCTAGACTGCTTGCTGAGATTACATTGGCTGCAGGTTTTACAGACTTCGAAGGTGGAAGTATATCTTCTAATATTCCCTATGCTAAAGATTTTTCGCCTATTGATAGTATTATTTACTGGCAATATGTTGATAGACTTGTTGGCTTTTATAACAAAAGGGGAGTAAATATAAATAGAGAAACCTTTGGTCCCTTAACAGGTACTCTTGTTCCACCGGCAATTTCTCACAGTATTAATATCATTGAATCTTTACTTGCTGCCGAGCAGGGAGTGAAATATTTGAGTCTGGGATATGGACAAAATGGCAACTTAATACAGGATGTAGCTGCTATTAAGACCCTTTCAAAATTAGCATCTGAATATCTTGTAAATGAAGGATATAAAAATGTAGAAGTTACAACAGTTTTTCATCAATGGCTGGGTGGTTTCCCTCAGGATGAGGCTAAATCATATGCTGTAATTAATTGGGGAACAACAGCGGCTGCCCTGAGCAATGCAACAAAAATTGTTGTTAAAACCCCTCATGAAGCAAGTGGTTTACCATCAAAAGAAGCAAATGCTTGTGGTTTAAAAACAAGTAAACAGTTAATATCTATGCTTCAAAATCAAAATCTAGAGCAATCTGATAAATTAAACAGGGAACAGGAAATGATAGAATCTGAAGTCAAACAAATACTGGCTAAAGTTTTAGAATTAGGTGAAGGTGATTGGGCACAGGGTACTATAAAGGCATTTGAAGAAGGAATATTAGATATCCCATTTGCACCGAGTAAATACAATTGTGGAAAAGTTTTAACTGCCCGTGATAATAAAGGAATTGTACGTTTTCTTGATCCGGGTAATTTACCCCTGAGTGAAGAAATTAAAACCTATCATAAAAATAAAATTGCAGAACGAGGTAAGATTGAAGGCAGAGATATTGGTTTTCAAATGGTTATAGATGATTTATATGCTATAGGTAAGGGAATGGTTGTTGCCAGATCAGGAAAGTAATTTAAAAAATTATGTTTAAAGGAAACAAAGTAGAGTAAATATATTTTTGTTGATTATAGAACATATTTTAACTTTGGATGTGAATAATATATGATTAGTGATAGTTTTGCTCATTCAGTATATTATGCTCCCCGGGGAAAGGATAGATTAAAAAGTCTTGGGAATACTATTAGCCAAAATCATCTTCATAATGATGATAAATTAATAGGGCTAATTGGTGAAGCCGGTGCTGGGAAATCCTTATTGATAAAGGGTATGTTTCCTGGTTTAATTCTTACAAATGATGATCAAGGTATAAATTGTCGCCCTCTTCCTTTATTTGGGGATTATGAAGAGGGTAAATTTTATTATAATACTTATCATGTTGATATACGTTTTGAAACGGCTTTTAATCAACCCTGGGAACTAGCTGCTGCAATAGAAGAGGCAGTGGCTAAAGATAAACAGGTTATAGTTGAACATTATGATCTTGTGGAATCATATCTTGATATTTCTCCTAATATATTACTGGGAATTGGAGAGGAAGTACTGGTAACAAGGCCAGGAGTTTTTGGACCTTATGCTGAAGAAATCAAACAGATAGTTTTCAAATCAATAAATTATAGACGGATGGCTCATACAGCGGAGGATCTAACATCACTGGCTATTGAAAGAAGAGGATATAAAAGTCCTCCATTTCATAGTGATGTAAAAAGTGGGTTTGTACTTCAATTTAAAAATAAACCAGATTTTTCAATAAAGAAAGTAGAAGAAGAAGTTAAAGAAATGATAAAAAAGAATTTAGATATTAGTTACCTCGATGATGAGCATATACAGATAGGTAATATTAAATATGTATGTACAGGTCCCCGTATACATGTAGAAAGAACGGGTGAAATAGATGGTTTCAGACTTTTATCATCTTTCAAGACTGATCCAGTAACTGGTTTTTATCTTTTAGCCGGGCTGGTGGGTGAAGAGAGAAGCCAATTTCAATTATGTAGACTTTAAAATATAGGAAGGGAGAATTTATCAGATGAATAAGAAAAGAGATGGACGCAATAAAGATGAAATTAGAAATATAAGAATAAAGAGAGATTATACTAAATATGCAGAAGGCTCTGTCCTAATAGAGACGGGAGATACGAAAGTACTGTGCAATGTGTCAGTGGAGGATAGTGTCCCTTATTTTCTCAGGGGACAGAATAAAGGCTGGCTTACTGCTGAATATTCATTATTACCTCGCTCTACACATAGTAGAACAATAAGAGAAGCTGCTAAAGGTAAAATAAGTGGGCGGACAAAAGAAATACAGCGTTTAATTGGACGTTCCTTAAGGGCAGTAATTGATTTAGAAATGATTGGAGAGAGAACACTTTGGATAGATTGTGATGTAATACAGGCAGATGGTGGTACAAGGACAGCTTCTATTACAGGGGCTTATGTAGCTTTAGTAGATGCTGTAAAGTGGTTAATGGATGAAGAAGATATGGATGAATCGCCATTAACTGGTTTTCTTGCAGCTACAAGTGTAGGGATCGTTGATGATGAATTATTACTGGATTTATGTTATCTTGAAGATTCTCAGGCTCAGGTAGATATGAATATTGTTATGACAGAAGATAAACGCGTAGTAGAGATTCAGGGTACAGCTGAAGAGGCTCCCTTTTCCCGGCAGCAGATGGATAAGTTAATTGATTTAGCCGAGAAGGGTATAGATGAATTAGTTAAGATACAGAAAAAAAGTTTGGGTCTGGTGAATGATTAATGAGAGATTTATTAATTGCCAGTACCAATAAACATAAAGTAAAAGAAATAAAGAGAAAATTTGCTGACTTATCTGTTAATATTATAGGTTTAGAGGCCTATCCTGATTTAAAAGATGTAGAGGAAGATGGTAATTGTTTTACTGATAATGCTTTAAAAAAGGCTAGAGAACGTGCACAGGTAACAGGTATATTGACAATGGCTGACGATTCTGGCCTGGAAGTAGATTATTTGCAGGGAAGCCCCGGTATTTTTTCTTCGAGATTTGCCGGTCCTGATGCCTCTGATGAAGATAATAACAAAAAATTATTAAAGGAACTAGAGGGGATTCCTGATTATCAAAGAAGTGCTAGATTTAAATGTGTAATAGCAATTGTTGATCCTATTATAGAACAGGAAATAATTGTTGAAGGTATCTGTAAGGGGCAAATATTGACAGAAGAACGGGGGAAAAATGGTTTTGGCTATGACCCATTATTTTTTTTACCTCAATATGGCAAAACAATGGCTGAAATAACAATGGCCGAAAAAAACAGAATTAGCCATCGAGCTCGGGCACTTGTGAAAGCAAGAGAAGTATTAATTAATAGTTTTATATAAAAAAGAAAATCACCGTTATAATTATAACGGTGATTTTAGCTATTATAAGGCTCTTTCATAATATATTATTATGCATAAGCTTATTTTAATAAATTAATCATTTATTTTATTCACTTTTTACAATAAGCTGCTAGAGGATAATAAAACTTTGTCTTTGATTAATTCTACATAATTTAGACCGTGTTTTAAAATTTTTCTTGCTCGATTTTCTATTTTTACTTCCTTTTTTATTAAATTGTAAAGTGTACCTATATCATTCACCTGTTTGACAGCGATTACTCCTTTTAATCTGTGATTTGCAAAAACAAGTTTTCTATAAATACCCTTGCTGGGATTGGTTTTGATATATACATTATAATCTGGATTATCGGGATTAACTTTAACCTGCCCGGCTGCAAAAATTGGCAGATCAAATAACTTTAGTGAATTAAGGTTAAGTCCACCTTTATAGGTTGCTTTTTTATTTGTCATATTACTGGCTGCAATTTTCCCCTGCCAGACTGCATCTGGCCAGATAGCATAATTTTTCTTACTATCTGTTAAAAAATCAGGGGCTACTGTTACATCTCCGGCTGCATATACATTTTCTACATTTGTTTCCATTCTGTTATTAACTTTTATTCCATATTTATCATGGGCAATATTATCATCTTTTATAAAATCAATATTAGGTCTTGTACCTTTACCTACAAGGATAAGATCAGCTGATAATTTTTTTCCACTCTCTAGATTTATAGATTCAACCCTATCTTTACCTGTAATTTTTTTAACTGACTCCCCTTTATAAAAAATGAAATTTTTTTTACGAAGATAATTTTCTACTATATCAGCAGCTTGTTTATCGAGCATCTGGGAAAGTATCTGTGGTGAATGGATAACTACAGATATATTTTTTCCTCTGTGATAAAATGCCTCTGCTGCTTTTAAACTTACCAGTCCTCCCCCGAACATCATACAGTCCTGTATATTATTTGTGTTAAGATAATTATCTATTTTATTTACATCTTCAATATCTCTCAGTGTAAATACTCCTGCCTTATTTTTCCCTTTATAATCAGGTAGATAAGAATGTCCTCCAGTTGCAATTAATAATTTTTGATAGTTAAGTTTTTTTCCCGAAGATAACTCAATAGAATGGGAGGTGGGAGAGAGGGCTATTGCCCTCTCACCAGCTATAAGATTAACATTATGTTTTTTGAAATAGTCGCTGGAACGGATATATATATTTTCTTTCTCGATCATGTTTCCCAGAACATAACTTGTTAATATTCGAGAATGGGGTTGTTTGGTATCAGCAGTTATTAATGTGATATCTTCCTGGGGGTCAAGATTGTGGATTGTTTCAAGGGCACTTAACCCGGCAGCACTACTTCCAATTATTGTATATTTCATGTTTAGTCCTCCTGTAGTAATTTAGAGGCCAAGTTCAGCCTTTTTAGTTTCTGATGGTATACCTTCATCATTCCATCCCCGTTCCTGATAATAATCGGATAACATTTCATCCAGTTTTACTACACTACCTGCCCAGGGACCTGACTCTAGAGGTTCTTCTGTTAGTCTGGAATTGAGAGTATCATCTTCAGCTGTAATTCCTGCTTTATAGTTAAATAATCTTTCCAGGTTCCAGATCCTTTCCCCGGCCAACATAACTTTTTCTGTATTGTAATCAAAGCCGGTGGCAAATTTAAGTAGTGTAGTAAGTTCATCAGCACCGATAGCAAATGTAGTAAAAAGGCACATTCCTGCTGCATCTACAGCTGCTGTTAAGTCCTGGAATATTTTAACCCAGGTAGCTTTTCCTTCAGTAGTTTCAGGGTCCAGCTTTTCCGGTATGCCCAGGATTTCTGGTGAAGTCATATAACCACGGACATGACAGCCACCTCTATTAGAAGTAGCATACTCAAGTCCCATACCCTGGCTACCCCGTGGGTCATATGCTGGGTATTCCTGTTTTTTAGTACTCATTGAATATTCAGGATGATCATATGCTTTGGCCATTCGATATGAACCAAGGGCTAGCTTTTCCCCAAATCCTTCTTTATTAGCTGCTAATTTTGTTGCTTCAATAATTGTATCCGCATTACCAAAAGAGAAGTCAAGTTCACTTTCATCTTCTGCTAATACGCCTTTTTGCTGCAGTTCCATGGCACAGGCAATAGTAGTTCCCATAGTAATAGTATCCAGTCCTAATTCATTACATAAATAATTTGCTTTAACTATAGCTTCTAGATTGTTAACTCCACAGTCAGCACCAAAGGCCCAGATGGTTTCATATTCAGGTCCTTCTCCCTGACCTGAATATTTTCCTTCTGGTAGAGAAGTTACACGACCACAGGCAATATCACAGCTAAAACAGGCTTTACTTTTTACAAGAAGAGTATCTGAGAGTGTTTCACCACTGATTTTATCAGCATCTTCAAAACCCGTTGTTTGAAAATTATTAACAGGTAAATTACCATGATCATTGATGGCATTGACCAGTATTGGTGTTCCTAATGCTTCCAGAGCACTTCCGGTTAAATCATTACTGGTAATTGTTTCTTTAATATCACGAGAAGCCTGCATGAATTTTTCATTATCTGCTACTTTTATACCCTGTTTGCCGCGTACAACAACAGCCTTTAAGTTTTTAGAACCCATAACTGCACCTACACCAGTTCTACCAGCTGCTCTATCACGATCATTCATAACACAGGCAAAGAGTACTTCATTTTCTCCAGCAGGTCCAATATTGAGTACCCGGGCTTCCTGATGTGTTTCATCTCTCAGTATTTTATCACTTTCATAGGTTTTTTTACCCCATAGATGTGAAGCATCCCGGATTTCAATATTATCGTCATTAATCCAGATATAGACTGGTTTATCGGCTTTTCCTTCCAGAATAACAAGATCATAACCGGCAAATTTTAATTCAGAACCCCAATAACCACCGGTATTAGAAGCAGCTATTGTTCCAGTGAGCGGTCCCTTAGTAATTACATTTAAGCGACCGGTTGAGCTGGCAAGTGTACCTGTCAGAGGCCCGGTAGCAAGTATAAGTTTATTTTCTGGTTTAAGGGGGTCAATTGTAGGATCAATTTCATCATATAAATATTTACTACCCAGACCACGAGCACCAATAAATTTTTTGGCTAGATTTTCGTCCAGATCTTCTTTGGTTACAGATTTTTGACTAAGATTTATTCTGAGGAGTTTACCCTGATAGCCTTTCATTATTTATTACCCCCTTTTAAAACATTCTTTATTTCGGTGGCTGTGTCCCGACTTCGCATAACATTAAATTCATCTGTTTCTTCATATGAGAGGGCACCTGTAGAACAGAATTCAACACAGGCTGGTTCTCCATCACATAAATCACATTTAGTTACAACACCTTCACCTTCAACTTTTTTAATAGCTCCAACGGGACAGACACTTACACACATATTACACCCTATACACTTATTACTATTAATAACAACGGCATTTGTTTCGGGATTTCGGGTAATTGCATTGGCAGGGCAGACATCCTGACAGAGTGGGTCGTCACATTGAAGACATGTTAGTGGAATTGTTAACATATCTTCGGCAAAATATACTGCTCTGATCAGGGCTTTCATAGGATTGAATTCTCCAGTTTTGGTCATCGAACAGGCCAGTTCACATTCTCGGCATCCTGTACATTTTTCAGGTTCAATCACAATTCTCTTAATAAAAATCCCCTCCCTTAAATTTCCCTTTCTTTGCACAATGGCAGGTAAAG
>CAYRVO010000005.1:0-18726 GCA_964427565.1 uncultured Halanaerobiales bacterium
CATCTTCATCTTTATTTTTTGCAACAACGGATGGTTCCTGTAATACTATACCTTTTCCTTTTTCAAATACCAAAATATTGGCTGTTCCCAGATCAATACCAATCTTTTTTGTAAATTTAAACATTACTAGCTAATACCTCCCCTAAATTAAGGAGTTTATAAATTCCATTATTACACTCTATTAAATTCTATAAATTTGAATTATTTCCTGCTTGATTTTGAAATTGACCTTTATTTTTCATTTTTTCATATTTTCTTTTTGTTGCCTGCCCTCCTCTAATATGCCTTTCAGCTTTATTATATTCCAGTACTTTTTTAACTTTTTTTGCTAACTCTGGATCTATCTTTAATAATCTGTCTGTAACATCTTTATGAATAGTACTTTTACTGACACCGTATATTTTGGCAGCCTGCCTGACAGTTGCTTTTGTCTCATAAATATAATTACCTACTTTTTTTACTCGCTCCCTGATATAATCTTTCAAGATCATCCCCCCCACTAACTTACTTAATTTATATGCATTTATAACGGGGAATTATGATTTTACTTTTACTTATAATTAATAATTTTACAATATTTTTTTTATCTTTTGCAGGATTTTTATCTCTTTTGCAGAATAACAATAAACGCAAAATGTTTTACAAAAATTTTCTTTAAGGGGGGTGTTTTACAAAACAACATATAATTACCTTATCTTATACAAATATTAATTATAAAAGGAGGAAAAAAGATGGGATCACTTCTAATTGCATTAGGAACCTTTGTTGGCTTTATACTGGCTTATAATTTCTACGGACGCTATATCAGTGATAAAATTTTTGAAATTAATCCAGATAATAAAGTACCATCCCATAAATATGAAGATGGTATTGATTATGTTCCAACTGACAAACATGTTTTATTTGGACATCATTTTACATCAATTGCCGGAGCAGCACCAATTGTAGGACCTGCTATTGCTGTTATCTGGGGTTGGGTTCCGGCACTTATTTGGGTTGTACTGGGGTCAATATTTCTTGGTGCAGTTCATGATTTTAGTTCATTAATCGTTTCTGCCCGTAATGAAGGTAAATCTATTGGAGAAATAAGTGGTAATATTATTAATAATCGAGTTCGTACATTATTTTTATTATTTATTTTCTTTACTTTATTAATAGTTATTGCAGTTTTTGCTCTTGTTATTGGTGTTCTATTTTCAACATATCCTCAGAGTGTATTCCCGGTATTTATGGAAATCCCACTGGCAATTATCCTGGGATTTTTGGTCTATCGCAAGAAATCCAATGTATTAATTCCATCTCTTGTAGCACTTGCTATTATGTATGTAACAATCTGGTTAGGTCTATATCTACCATTTGAAATGCCAGCATTATTTGGTTTTTCCCCGATAATTGTTTGGGTTGTAATATTAATGATTTATGCCTATATAGCATCTATCCTACCAGTCTGGACACTCTTACAACCACGTGATTTTATTAATTCACATGAGTTAATTGTTGGCTTAGTTATTATTATACTTGGATTGTTTGTAGGTACTCCTCATATCGTAGCCCCTGCTTTTAATCTTGGAGCTTCTGGAGCACCACCGATTATACCATTTCTATTTATTACTATTGCTTGTGGTGCTATTTCAGGATTTCATTCTACTGTTTCATCAGGGACTACCGTTAAGCAGATGGACTCTGAAAAAGATGCACGTATGATCGGCTATGGCGGAATGCTCGCTGAAGGAATACTAGCAACAATGGCTATTCTGGCTTGTACAGCAGGTTTTTCTTCTCTTGAAGCCTGGACTGAACACTATGCAAGCTGGAGTGCAGCCAGTGGCCTGGGGGCAAAAGTAAGTGCCTTTGTTGATGGTGGTGCTTCCTTTTTAACTTATCTCGGTTTCCCACTGGATTTTGCAGCTGCTGTACTGGCTGTACTTGTTGTCAGTTTTGCAGCAACTACCCTGGATAGTGCAACCCGTATTCAGCGTTATGTTGTTTCAGAATTAGCTGAGGACTTTAATATTAAACCACTTGCTACCCGTCACGGGTCAACTCTAGTTGCAGTCGTATCAGCTTTTCTACTTGCTCAGGTAAATGGTGGTAAAGGTGGATTAATTCTCTGGCCATTATTTGGTACTGCCAATCAGATGCTGGCAGCACTTGCTTTATTAACAGCAACCGTCTATCTGGTTAAGAAGAAAAAACCAGTTAAAGTTACAATTATACCTTTTACTTTTATGATTATTGTAGAGACATGGGCTTTAATCTACAATGTAAATAATTTTGTTACAGCCAGTAATTGGCTTTTAACAGTAATCGGTATAATACTCCTTATCCTGGAAATATGGATGGTTATAGAATCACTCAATGTTTATAAGAAGTACAAAAGTGGAGAATTAGTTAATGAAGGTCTGGGGGCCTAGTTAATTTAAAAATATGTAGTCAAGTAATAGTATAATATTCATTTCAAAAGCAGGGAAATTTCCCTGCTTTTTTCTTTTTTTTATTATGAAAATGCCTTCATCATCAAAAATAATATAGTTAAAATGTAATTTATTATTATTTATGCAATATATATTATGTAAGTAAACAATCAACATATTTGTGTCTCTAGAGTACCAGGACCAGGGGGTGAAAAAATTAAATATTTATAATTGATTAACAATTTTAATAATTTAATTTTAGGAGGTGTTATTTTAAAATTGCAACTAATTATTAATGGTTTGATTTACGGTATTATTGTTGCAGTTTCAACAATGGGACTAACAATAACTACTAAAATACTTAATTTTTTCAATTTTGCACATGGTACAATCATGACTTTATGTGCATTTCTCGTCTTCTCTTTTAATGTTGGACTAAATTTACCAATAATAGTGTCAGTTTTACTGGCAATTCCTCTATCTGTAATTGTAGCCTTATGTATTGATAGCATAATTTACGTGAAAATGCGTAAAGCTGCTTCTGTTGCTTTATTAATGACCTCAATTGGAGTAACTTTTGCCATGCGCAGTTTAATAAAGGTAATCTATGGTGGGGGAGTTAAATTTTATGATGTTCGCATATCTAAAGGTATTAATATTTTGGGTATAAATATTACAAGCCAACAAATACTTATTATAATTCTTTCAATTATAGCAATGTATCTCGTCCATCTTTTTATGTCTAAAACTAAGATTGGAAAATCAATGCGAGCAGTTTCCGGTAATCCAGTACTGGGTGAAGTTACAGGTATTAATCCCGAATTGATTTACAAATGGGCCTGGGGGCTGGGAACAACCCTGGCAGCATTGGGAGGATTTTTTCTGGCCCTGGATACAAGATTGGTACCTACAATGGGCTGGAATATTTTAATACCTATTTTCGTAGCAATGGTAATAGGAGGAATCGGTAGTATTTATGGTGCAGTCATAGGAGGATTAATTGTTGGCTTTGCCATGGAGATTGCTGCTGGTTTTATTCCAGCTACATATAAACTCGGTGTAGCTTTTATAATTATGATCGTGGTCTTACTATGGAAACCTATGGGATTATTTGAAGAAAAGAAATAACATAACAGGGAGGTGTAGTAGATAATATGGGTTTACTGTCATTTGTTATTTTCTTTTTAACCCTGGTAGCAATATATGCAATCCTGTCAATTGGCATAAATATTAACTGGGGTGGAACCGGACTATTTAATGTTTCAATTCACGGGATGATGTTAATAGGTGCATATACTTCCGCAATTTTGACAACTCAGCCAACCGGTACTCGTTTTGGTGGCTTTGGTTTACCCTTTATAGTTGGTATCTTAGGAGCCATGATTGTTACAGGAATTGTTTCACTATGTTTACTCCCCTTTGCTTATAGATTAAAGGATCTTAATTATTTTGCTCTGGGATGTCTGGGATTTGCAGAAATCATGAGATTAATAGCCGTACAGGAAGATGGCCTCACACAGGGTCCAATGGGAATCGGTATGATACCTCAACCATTACGAAATTTAATAGCATCGCGATTTCTCTACGACATACTCTACCTTATAATAGTAATTGTGATCCTTATAATCGTATACTTTTTAGTAGAAAAAATAATTAAAACACCATGGGGACGTGTTCTGCGTTCAATAAGAGAAGATGAAAAAGTCTCTCGTTCTTTAGGCAAAAATGTTTTTGGTTATAAGATACAATCTATTGTTATTGCAAGTATGGTTTTTGGACTTGGTGGTGCTTTACTAGCTCATCTCTATACTTATATTACCCCCAATAATTTTGAACCGATTTATACTTTTATTATCTGGATTATGATGATTACAGGTGGTATAGGAAATAATCTGGGTATGATTGTAGGAGCTGCTATTATTCGTTTGGCCTGGGAAGGAACAATAATAGCTGTTGACTATTTGCCTCCGGTTTTAGCTACAAGAATGGGTGATATAAGATTATTTGTTATAGGTGTAGTTTTAATAATTGTCATGCTCTGGAGTCCTTCTGGTATTTTCCCTGAAAATAAACGGGTGTCCAGATTCTTGAAAATTAGTAATTATGATATAAATAAATCTGCTAATGTTAGGAGGGATCTTAATGAGCGAGACAGTTCTTGAGGCAAAAAATATTAAAAAATATTTTGGGGGAATAAAGGCAGTTGATGGTGTTTCTCTTGCAATTAATGATGGAGATATAACAGGGTTAATTGGACCAAATGGTGCTGGAAAAACAACTTTTTTTAAATGTCTGACTGGATTTGAGAAAATTGATAAAGGAAAAGTATGGTTAAAAGGTAAACGTATCGATGGTTTGCCACCATATAAAATATTCCATAAAGGTTTATCCAGAACCTTCCAGATCACCAAACAATTAGAAAAAATGACCGTACTGGAAAACCTAATGTTAGCCTGTAAAGGACAGCTTGGTGAAACAGTTTGGAATAACTTATTGATACCAACTAAAGTGAAAAAACAGGAACATAAATTCCAGGAAGAGGCAATAAAATTGCTTAAATTAGTTGAACTGGAAAACATGTGGGATGAATTGGCTGCTAGCTTATCGGGTGGTCAAAAAAGAATGCTAGAATTTGTTAGAACAGAAATTGCTGAACCAGAAGTTATTTTACTTGATGAGCCATCTTCAGGAGTAAACCCGGGATTAAAGGAGTCTTTAAGCAATTACATTAAAAAGTTTAATAGAGAAGATAACCAAACATTTCTGGTTATTGGCCATGATATGAATTTCATTATGAATTTATGTGATCCCATATATGTAATGAATCAGGGGAAAATTCTAATGAAAGGTACACCGGGAGAAGTTCAAAATAATGAAGATGTGCTTGATATATATCTGGGGAGATGATGAACTTGCAATTAGAAGTTAATAATTCAGTAGCCGGTTATGAAGGAGTTGAGGTTTTACACAATATATCACTAAGTGTAAACAAAGGTGATATTGTTTCAATAATTGGTCCCAATGGTGCTGGGAAAACTACACTTGCACGAGCTATATATGGAGTTATCAAGCCCCAAAAAGGGCAGGTTATTTTTAACGGTGAAAATCTGGTTGGCCTTAGACCATTTGAAGTTATAAAAAAAGGAATAAGTTATGCTCCTCAAGACGGTGCTATTTTTAGACAATTAACTGTAGAAGAAAATCTAGAAATGGGAGCATATTTACTTGAAGAAGGTTACGAAAAAAGGTTAAAAGAAATACTATCTCTTTTTCCCCGCTTAAAAGAAAGAATGAGTCAGCTCAGCAGTACCCTCAGTGGTGGAGAAAGACAGATGCTGGCTCTGGGAAGAGCACTTATGTTAGAACCCGAATTACTAATTGTAGATGAACCATCTCTGGGGTTACAGCCTAACTTAGTAGACGAAACACTGGAAAAAATATACGAAATCAATAAAAATTCTGAAGTCACAATACTTATGATTGAACAGGCTGCTCCTAAGGCTTTAGAATTATCGGAAAAAATATATGTGCTAGCCACTGGTGAAATCAAATTTGAAGGAAAACCTAAAGAATTAAAACAAGACGAAGAATTAAATGAAATGTATATGAAAGGTTAAATAGCAGGAACTTAGATTCTTCGAGTTAAAAAGAGAAATCAAATGAAATAACTGGGGGTGATGGCTAAATATAAAAAGATAGTTGATTTAATATTGGAATTGAACAAAAAATAATAAGGAGGAATTTTTAAAAATGAACAGGTTTTTAAAAACTGCCGGGTTAGGTATTTTCATATTGGTATTACTAACCACATTTACATTAGCAACGGCATATGCTGGACCAATCAAAATTGGATGTGTACTATCTTTAACTGGTACAGGTGCTCCTGAATGTGGTCCTCAACAACAGGGTGTTGTACTCGCTGAAAAACATATTAATAATGGTGGCGGTCCACTGGATAATAAATTAAAGGTATTGTATGCAGATGGTCAATCCAAACCAGGTGCTGCAACTGCTGCTGTTAATAAACTGGTTAAAATGAACAATATTCCCATTCTTCTCGGAGGATGGTCAAGTGGATGTTCAATAGCAATGAGTACAGTTACTATCCCCAATAAAGTTGTACAAATTGGTGTCGGTTGTACCTCTCCACAAATTACTTATTTAAAAGATAATGATTACTTCTTTAGAACCTCCCCTTCTGATGCAGGGCAGGGTGTCGCTCTAGCTATGCTGGCAAAACGAAAAGGATATAAAACAGCAAGTAGTATTGTTATTAATAATCAGTATGGTATCGGAATAGAACAAGTCTTTATAGAAGCATGGAAAAAGGCAGGAGGAAAATTCCTGACAGCCGTAAGAGCAGATAAAAACAAAGCTTCCTATCGTTCTGAGCTGGGAAAAGTATTTAAAAATAATCCTGATGTAGTAATAAACGCTGTTTATCCAATAGATAATACAGTTATGATGAAACAATGGTACCAAATGGATTTGGGAGGACACTGGCTTGCTGCTGAAGTTGGAAAAGCACCTACTCTCCCTGAAAAACTTGGTTATAATATTTATGGTACCGTTGAAGGTGTTTCTACCGGTGCACCAGATAGTAAGGCTCGTGAACTTTTTGATCAGGCCTGGAAAAATGAATATGATGATGCTGATCAGTCTGTTTTTTCAGCATCAGCTTATGATGCTACTATGATTGCAGCTTTAGCAATAGAAAAAGCAGGTACAGCTAAAGATACTGCAGCTATTAAAGAAGCTATTCGAGAAGTAGCAAATCCTCCCGGAGAAGTAGTAACAATCAATGAATTTGCAAAAGGTAAAAAATTAATTTCTCAGGGTAAAGACATCCAGTATGTCGGTGGTTCTGGACCGGTTGATTTTGATGAACACGGTGATGTTGCCGGCCTTTATGAACACTGGACTGTTAGTGAAAATGAAACATTTAATGTTGCAGGAAACTTTAAACCAAGTGAAATTACTGACTTTGCAGAAAAAATAAACTTTGAATTACCTATTTGGTGGGAAGAATAAATAATTAAAAAAGCCTATTACTTATGTTATAATAAGTAATAGGCTTCTTTATAAAAAAATACATTAGGAATAATTTTTTAAATATTAATTTAATTATGACTGAAAAAGGTTAGATTGAACAACATAATATTACAGGAGGTATACATGAAAACCTTAAAACTTCAGGGTACAATAAAATATATGTGTATTATGATTTTTTTAATGTCAATTGGGGAAGGTATGACAGCCCCTGCTATACCCCTATTCGGGAATAAATTGGGGGCTTCTTATGCTCAGCTTGGTTTTTTAATGACCGGTTATGCTATTACATACACATTAATGTCTTTAACTTCAGGTTTGATTTCAGACAAAATTGGGCGCAAAAATATCCTTTTAAGTAGTCTGATTATTGCTATTGTTGCATCAACTGGTTATTATTTTTCTACTACCCCTCTTATGTTATTAATTTTTCGTGTCATGGAAGGTATGAGTAGAGGTATTTTATGGCCTATTTCAGAAGCAATAATAGCTGATAACTCATCCTCGAAAGACCGTAGTATGGCTATGGGAACTTTTACTACTGCTTATGGTGCTGGAGCAACAATAGGTACATTAAGTGGTGGATTTGTGATGGATTATTTTGGGTTAACAGCAGTTTTTCCTTTTTACCCACTTATGGGATTAATTGTATTTGTAACTTCTTTAATTGGTGTTAAAGAAAATAACAACTGTAAACATGAATCACAACTTAAATTATTTGACAGTACATTCTGGATAGAATTAAAAAATATATGGCCTATCTGTTATATCGGCTTTTGTTACTGTGGTTTTCTTTATTCAATCTGGGGTCTATTATCCATGGTTGCCAGTTCTTTTAAAATAACAGAAACAGGAATTGGTATTATATTTGCTTTTTTTTGGGGGGCAAGATTAATAGCCTTTATTGCTTCCGGACATATAGTACATAAGTTTGGCAAAAAAAGAAGTCTATTAACCGGACTTATATTCTCTGTTATATCATTAAGTAATTTTTTAATAGCTGATAATTATTTATTATTATCAATTGCTTCTTTAACTGGCGGTATCGGATTAGGAATAACTTTCCCGATAATTGTTACTTTAATAACAGATTTAGTTGCAAATGAAAACAGAGGTTTTGGCACAGGTTTATTGGAATTTTTTATGGGTATTGGAATGATTATTAATACTGCAATGTCTGGTTTGTTAGGAGAAGCAAGAGGTATAAAATCGACTTATTTATTTACATTTATGGCAACTATAGGAGCATTAGTTATATACTTTATCTTTATAAAAAATAAAAAAATTGACTAGAAAAATTTCTAGTTAATAAAATTACAGGGATCCATCATTTTACCATCATTTAATAATTCAAAATAAAGACATGGCTGTTCAGTTATACCAGTTGTTCCTATTCTTCCTACTTCCTGACCTTTACCAACTACTTCTCCTGCTACAAGTGGAGTTTTTTCTAAATATCCATATAAAGTTTTCCAGCCATTATTATGTTTGATTTCCACAACAATACCTTTATATTGGTCTTCATATAGTTTTGTAACTTCCCCTGCTTCCGCAGCCATTACTACATCACCAACATTACCTTCCAGTTTAATACCTTTCTGGTAACGCCAATCTCCAAAAACAGGATGAAAATACCAGCCCGGTTTCATAATTATTTGACCAGCAACAGGTTTCAACAGCTCGATATTTTCTTCCATTTTACTCATGTTCTGCTTAACCTCTGTTACAGGCTCTGTTACAACACCTTCTGAAACCTCTTTTACTTTTTCAACGTTTTTATCACTTTCTTTTTCTTCTCCCAAAGAAGATTGATTACTTTCAGATTTTGGTTTTGATAATGGCTTATTATTTAAATCTATTACATTATTATTGTAATTTTGATTTACCTCAGGAGTAGTTTTTTCTTTTTTCTGTCCTGCAGTAAAAGAATCGCTAGTTAACTGTGAATTAAAATTATTATTATAAAGAGCAAATACTACCCCAACTAACAGGCAAAATGTTATTATTATAAATATTAATTTTCTATTTTTTTTAGGTTTTACAAATTTACTACTGATATTTTTAAGCTGCAATTTAATTTTATCCTTATCAATCTTAAAAAAATAAAATTTATTATTATCTTTATTTTCACCCATAATATATCTACCTCCAGAATTATTATTTCCGGATAGCAAACATATTATACATATTAAAATCAGTTTTTTATTTTATCTATGTGACCTATTTCTACTCCTCGATAATAATGCTTCAAAATTTGTTTATAATTATAACCCCTATCTGCAAAACCATCAGCACCATCCTGGCTCATTCCAACTCCATGACCATTACCAAAAACGGTAAAAATATAGTTTTGATTCTCTACATTCAATATAAATTTTGTCGAAGATAATTTCAACCTTTTTCTTACCTGTTGACCACTGAATTTCTTTTCACCAATCTGCATTTTTAATACTCTATCACCTTTACTATATTTAATTATTCGGATTTCCTTTTCAATTTCCTCACTAGAAATGTTAGTATCCATTAATTCATTAATTTTTTTTAGACTAAATTTGTTTATATGTTTATAATTTTTTTTATGACTTTCATCATATGGACTATCTACACTACATAGATAAGGAACATTTTTTTTCCATACAGCCCCTGCATTTTCAGTTTTTCCACCACTATTACTGTGATATACTGAATCAATTAATTTATCATCATAAATTAGAATCTGACCCCTTGTTTCTTCTAAAGCTCTATTAATTCTTGCCCAATAATAAAAATAGGATAAAAATCCCCATTTCTCTTTCATATCTTTTTCAGAATACCAGGCCTGATGATAGCGATAATCAGTAGATATATCAGCCCCCGCCTGTTTACAACCATCACCTCCAAATGATGGTAATTTTTTTAATGTATAGGTGCGGGAAGCAACACTCTGAGCTTTTAATGCCTCTATATTATAAGCTGCAGGCATTTCAGCAGCTACAACACCCTGTAAATATTTATCCAATTCCATAGGCACAATTTTATCTTTTTTATGTTTATATACTTTAATGATAATCGGAGTTTCTTGCTCAAAGAAAAAACCCTTAATAATTAATAATGGTATTATTATCATAATCAAAAAAACAATCAATATAAAATAACCCTTTTTAAACAAAAAAATCACTCCCCTAAACTATGTTTATGATATCGTTTAGAGAAGTATCACTATGTTAAATACATTTTTATATACGTTATTCATAATTCTTGCTTAAAATAAATGCAGTATTATAAAAAAGAGTACTTTAATTATCTTCTTTTTTCTTTTTTATACTTGCTCCAATAGATGATAATTTCTGGTCAATGTTTTCATAGCCACGTTCAATATGGTAAATATCAGCTATTTCTGTCTGCCCTTCTGCTTTAAGACCGGCAAGAATCAATGCAGCTCCTGCACGTAAATCAGTAGCCGTAACTTCAGCTCCAGTCAACTTTTTAGGTTTAATCAAGGCACTGTGTCCATCAATTTTGATGTCAGCCCCCATACGATTTAACTCATCAACATGCATAAAACGATTTTCCCATACAGTTTCTGTAACAAGACTGGTACCATCTGCCTGTGTAAGCAGAACCATAATTTGAGATTGAAGATCAGTTGGGAAACCTGGATAGGGTAAAGTTTTTATATCCACTGAAGTCAAATCAGTAATACCTTTAACCCTAACCCCAGAAATATCTTCCTTCAGTATTACACCCATTTCATGTAGTTTTGCAATTAAGGGTTTAACATGTTCAGTTAATACATTCCGGACATAAACATCACCTTCAGTTAAAGCAGCAGCTATCATAAAGGTTCCTGCTTCTATCCTATCAGGAATTATCCTGTGCTCATCTCCATGCAATTCATCTACACCTTTTATTTTAATAATATCAGTACCCACACCTTTAATATTTGCTCCCATTACTGTTAAAAAATTTGCCAGGTCAACTATTTCTGGTTCTCGTGCTGCATTTTCAATAACTGTCTTTCCTTCAGCAAGAGTAGCAGCAAGCATTATATTTATGGTTGCCCCTACACTGGGATAATCTAAATATATCCGAGCTCCCCTGAGTTTATCAGCTTTAACTTCTACAACCCCATGGTCCAGTTTAATATCTGCACCCAGGGCCTTAAAACCCTTTAAATGAAGATCTATAGGACGATTACCTATATTACAGCCACCAGGGAGGCTTGTTCGAGCCCAATTATATTTAGACAGTAATGCACCCAGTATATAGTAAGAAGCCCGTAATTTTCTGGCCAGTTCATGATCTGCCTCAAGTACATCAAGAGTACAGGGATTAATAGTAATTTCATGATTATTATATTCAACCTCGGCTCCCATGCCAGCAATTATGGAACATAGATGGGTTACATCTCTTAAATTTGGTATATCCTGTATTTTACTGGGACTATCTGCAAGTAAGGAAGCGGCCAATATTGGCAAAATAGCATTTTTGGCTCCACTTACCTTGATCTCACCCTTTAATGTTTTTCCACCTGTTATTATAAATTTTTCCACCTTTAAAAGCCCCTTTCTGTTTACACCTTTAAAGGCATCACATCTTTATTATATGCAATGTGTTCAGATTCGTGAAAAGTATCAAATATCCTTTATTAATCCTATCTTATATTATCAGATAACAACAGATATTTCAACTTTTATTGTCCTACCATTTAATTCCTTTTTTATTATTTAACCGCCTTATTGCTTGCTACAACTAGAACAATATCCCCTTTAAAGTCTGGAGAATCTATTCTTTTAAATTTTAAATTGTTCTCACGCGCTAATCTTATATAATCCTGAGCATAATTAATATCGACATCACGATTAATTATAATTTTATCTGCCTGCGGATTGTTTATTGCTTTTTTTATTTTATTATAACCTGTTTCTTCTTTAACTTCATTAATAGTTACATAGTCTATAACCCTTTCTTTAAACTGACCAAGATAGCGGTTTTTTTCTTCTTTTTTAATTTCCGGTTCACCATAAATACCTTCTAAAACCTTTTTTTCTAATTTACTTTTCCCTTCTTCATTCATAACTATCACCTTTTATATATTATGTTTTGACTAACAAATAAAAGCCCCTTATATAAGAGGCTTTTTTATAACTATATTCGTTTTTCTCCTTTTCTTACCGCTTTTATACGGGCCATAGCACGTTCTAGAGCCGCTTCTGCCCGGGGATAATCAATATCATTGTCGTCTTCTTCCAGGCGTTCTCTGGCTCTTTCCTTTGCCTTTTTAGCCCTTTCTACATCTATCTCTCCGGCAAGTTCAGCAGTTCTTACAACTACATTAATCTGAGTGGGTTTTACTTCCATAAACCCCCCACTTATTGATATCATAATTTCTTCTCCATCTTTCTGTATCTTTAAAACCCCTGTAGTTAAAGCGGTAACCATAGGTGCATGTCTTGGTAAAATACCTATCAAGCCATCTATAGCGGGTGCTTCCAGAACATTAATTTCTTCATTATAACATAACCGCTCCGGGGTTACAATATCTAGTTTTATTGTAGAAGCCATTTACTTATTCACCTGCTTCCAGCCTTTTTGCCTTTTCAACTGCTTCTTCAATGGTACCTACCATATAGAAGGCTTCCTCCGGTAAATCATCATATTTACCATTAATTATTTCTTTAAAACCTTTAATGGTATCATCTAACTCAACATATTTACCCTCGGTACCGGTAAACTGTTCAGCAACAGTAAAAGGCTGTGAAAGAAATCTTTCGATTCTCCGGGCTCTATTAACAATGATTTTATCTTCTTCAGAAAGTTCATCCATTCCCAGAATAGCAATAATATCCTGTAAATCTTTATAACTCTGTAATATTTCCTGAACCCGTCTTGTAATCTGATAGTGTTCTTCCCCAATAATTCTGGGATCCAATATTGATGAAGTAGAATCAAGGGGATCTACAGCAGGATATATTCCTTTTTCAACTATCTGACGTGAAAGAACTGTTGTTGCATCCAGGTGTGCAAAAGTAGTTGCTGGAGCCGGATCAGTAAGGTCATCTGCAGGAACATATATTGCCTGTACTGAAGTAATTGATCCTTTTTTGGTTGAAGTAATACGTTCCTGAAGTGTACCAACATCACGAGCAAGTGTGGGCTGATAACCAACTGCAGAAGGCATTCTACCCAGTAAAGCCGATACCTCCTGACCTGCCTGAATAAAACGGAATATATTATCAATAAATAAAAGTACATCCTGTCCCAATTCATCTCTGAAATTTTCTGCTATTGTTAAAGCAGTCAAACCAACCCTCATACGTGCTCCGGGTGGTTCATTCATCTGACCAAAAACCATTGCCAGCTTATCCATAATACCTGCTTCCTGCATTTCCAGCCACAGGTCATTACCTTCTCTGGTTCTTTCACCTACACCACTAAAAACTGAATAGCCACCATGTTCTGTTGCTATATTATTAATAAGTTCCATTATTAGAACCGTTTTACCAACACCAGCACCACCAAAGAGACCAACTTTACCACCACGTGCATAAGGAGCAAGCATATCAATAACCTTTATACCTGTTTCAAATATTTCAGTCGAAGTTGCCTGCTCTTCAAAGGTTGGAGGTTCACGGTGAATAGGATCTCTTCTTTCTGCGTCCACAGGTCCTTCTTTATCTATAGTTTCTCCCAGTACATTAAACATTCTACCGAGTACTTCTTTACCCACAGGTACACTTATTGGTTCACCCTGATCATAGGCTTTCATGCCTCTCACAAGTCCATCTGTAGAATCCATTGCTACACATCTTACTCTATTATCTCCCAACTGCTGCATTGTTTCCACAACCAATTTTTCATCATCATTTTTTTCAATAACAACAGCATTATTTATTTCAGGTAAATTACCATCAGAAAATTTAACATCTACAACAGGTCCAATAACCTGTACTACCTGACCCGTCTGTGACTCACCCATATAAATCCCTCCTTAAAGACCAATCTTATTTAAGTGCTTCTGCACCACCAACTATTTCGGTTATTTCCGTTGTTATTTCTGCCTGACGGGCCCTATTATAAGATAGGGTCAATTCGTCTATCATCTCATTGGCATTATCTGTAGCAGAATCCATCGCTGTCATCCGAGCCCCATATTCACTAGCCTTTGATTCCAGTAAAGCAGCATAAAGAATATTATTTATATACTGGGGTAAAAGAATATCAAGTACTTCTTCCGGAGATGGTTCATAGATATAATCAATTTTACTCTCATATTTCTCAGACTCTTCCGGCGAATCTACCGGTAATAATGAATAGATCATGGGCTTGTGACTGAGAGCAGAATTGAAATGGGTATATAAAAGACTCACCCTATCTACGATATCTTCTTTAAAAAGTGATATTACCTCATCACCAATTTTGTTTGCCAGGCCATAATCGGGATAATCAGTAATTTTTATATATTCAGAAACAATATCATATCCCCGCTTATCAAAATACTGGCTACCCTTCTTGCCAATTGTAATTAAATTTGTTTCTTGATCATCGGAAATATTTTCTTCCAACAGATCAATAATTTTATGATTATATGCACCACAGAGACCCCGATCACCAGTAATTAAGATATACAAATGTCTGTTGCCATCCTTTTTTATTAACAATGGATGTTCTCTGGCATCAACAGTATATTCAACAATATCTACCAAAGTCTCCCTTGTTTTTTTAAAAAAAGGTCTGGCATTTTCAGCTTTATCCTGTGCTTTACGTAATTTTGCAGCTGCTACCATTTTCATGGCCCTGGTAATTTTCTTGGTGCTTTCCACACTAGTAATGCGTCTCTTAATATCACGCATTGATTCCATAATTAATCACCTCTAGACCACTTCTATATTTCGACTAAATTTATTTGTCACTTTAAACATTATTTTCACTCTCTATAATGCTTTCTTCTTTAACGGAAAATGTCGCTTTAAAATCTTCAATAACCTTCTTTAATTCCTCTTCAATTTCATCAGTTAATTCTTCTTTCTCACTGATAGATTTAATTACCTGATCATAATTATGGTTTACATAATCCAGAAATTCTTTTTCAAATCTTTCTATATTGTCAACAGGTATATCATCAAGATACCCATTTATAACAGTATAAATTACCATTATTTGATCGGTAACATCCATAGGTGAATATTGAGGCTGTTTAAGTACCTCAACTATTTTTTCCCCACGATTCAATTTCCTCTGTGTAGCTTCATCCAGATCAGAACCAAACTGAGCAAATGCTTCTAGCTCTCTATATTGAGATAGATCCAGTCTCAGGGTACCGGCTACATCTTTCATGGCCTTAACCTGAGCATCACCACCAACCCGGGAAACAGATATACCTACATTTATAGCAGGACGGACACCGGTAAAGAATAATTCACTTTCCAGATATATCTGACCATCAGTAATAGAAATAACATTTGTAGGAATATAGGCTGAAACATCTCCTGCTTTTGTTTCAATAATCGGTAAAGCAGTAAGAGATCCTCCACCATTATCCTCATTAAGTTTAGCTGCCCTTTCCAATAAACGGGAGTGGAGATAAAATACATCTCCCGGATATGCTTCTCTTCCCGGAGGTCTTCTTAAAAGAAGTGACATAGCCCGGTAAGCTTCCGCATGTTTAGAAAGATCATCATAAACAATTAATACATCCTTATTTTCTTCATACATAAAATATTCACCCATAGCACAACCGGCATATGGTGCAATATAACGTAAAGGTGTCGGTTCACTGGCTGTAGCAGAGACTATGGTAGTATAATCCATGGCCCCATGTTCATTCAGCCGTTCCTCAATTTGAGCTACTGTTGAAGCCTTCTGACCAATTGCTACATATATACAGATTACATCTTCATCCTTTTGATTAATTATTGTATCAATAGCAATAGCTGTTTTACCAGTCTGGCGGTCACCAATAATAAGTTCTCTCTGACCACGCCCTATAGGAGTCATAGAATCTATAGCCTTCAAGCCTGTCTGTAATGGAGTTTTTACAGGTGTACGTTCAACAACACCCGGGGCCTTTTTTTCAACAGGACGATATTTTTCTGCTTCAATAGGTCCTTCACCATCAAGGGGTTGTCCCAGCGAATTTACTACCCGGCCAACTATATTATTACCAACCGGAACTTCAACCACTCTTTCGGTTCTCTTGACAGTATCTCCTTCTTCAATCTTAGTTTCATCCCCCAGTAAAACACAACCTATATTATCTTCTTCAAGGTTGAGTACCATACCATAGACATCATTAGGAAATTCCAGAAGTTCCCCTGACATAGCATTTTTTAAACCATATACATGAGCAATCCCATCACCAACATCCAGTACTGTTCCTATTCCCGCTGTTTCCAGTTCAGTTTCGTAATTTTTTATTTCTTCTTTTATAATTTGACTAATTTCTTCTGGTCTAAGTTTCATTTATCACACCCCTAATTTACTAACAGGAATACTCTTGATTTTTTCAGTTAAAGAATTCAATTTATTTTTTATACTTCCATCTATAATATAATCACCGGCTTTTAAAATCAATCCCCCAATAATTTCCGGGTCTTGCTCTGCTTTTAATATAATTTTATAATCAAGTATGTCATTTAGTTTACCTTTTAATTTATTCCTGTATTCCTCTTGCAGGGGAATTGCAGATATAACCTTGATTTCCATTATATTTTCTTTTTCATTTAACATTTCTTTATATCTTTTTAAAATGGAAGCAAAAAAATATTCTCGCCTTTTATCTATTAGTAAAAATAAAAAATTATATATAGTCTGTGGCAATTCTTTCCCAAAAACTTTCTGCAAAATTTTCTTTTTATCTTCAGGTTTTACGCGAGGATGAAAAAGAATATCTTTTAGTTCTTCATTTTTATTAATAACATCCCAAAATTCAGCAAGTTTTTCATAGAAAGAAACCACATTTTTTTCTTCAGCAGCCAGTGAGAAAAGTGCCTGACCATATTTTTTAGCCACCTCATACTGCATCATTTTACTTCACCTAACTTTTTACTATTAAGATCCTCTATATACTGATTTATTAACTGTTCATGTTTCTTTTTATCTATCTGTTCTTTAATTATCTTACCAGCAGCTAGCAGTGATATCGAGGCTACTTCATTACGTAATTCAACAAGTGCTTCTTTTTTAGCCTGTTCTATTTCTGCAAGCTTATTTTCTTTGATTTTTTCTGCTTCATCCTGGGCCTGATTAATAATCTCTTTAGCCCTTCTCTTACCTCTATCTTCTGCCTGCTCTATTATCTCCTGGGCTTCCTGACGAGCATTTCTTAATTCTGTTTCATACTTTTCTTTCAGTTCCTGTGCATCACTTTTTCTCTTTTCTGCTTCATCAAGATCATTGTTTATCTTCTGAGAACGTTTGTCCAACATTTCCGTAATAGGTCCATACAAATATCGTTTTAATAACCATAATAAAACCAGGAAATTAATAACCTGCCATAATAATGTAGAATTTATCTCTACCAAATAAGATCACCCCCTGAACAATATCTAAAATAATTACAGAAAAGAGAGGGATATCTTCCCTCCCCAGTTGTTAATTATTATATAGTAAAAATCAATACTATAGCAATTACTAGTGAATAAATACCAGTAGATTCTGCTACAGCCTGACCGAGAAGCATAGTAGTAATGATATTTCCTCTTGCTTCTGGATCACGAGCTACAGATTCAACAGCTTTACCAGCTGCATAACCCTGTCCAATACCTGGACCAATACCTGCTATCATAGCAAAACCTGCTCCCAACAAAGCGGCAGCCCTAATAATTGTATCTATGACATCTGGTGAAAATTCAACCATTCTACTTTCCTCCTTTCTCATTTATAACTATCAAATTTTTTTTGCCATTTCTCTTTTAACATATCTAATATTATCCAACCTATAACAGTAAATTTCATTAAAAATAATCCGGCAGCAGTGGCAATAAAATTTAGTGAAACTTTTTTTCTTGCTACCAGTAGGACAACAAAATAGATTGCATATTCAATAAAATACCTATTGCGTATAAATGTATTCGCCTTATCCTCAGACATATTAAGGGAACGTCTTATATGTATAACCCTTAATCTTAGTATAAGTGTACTAATTACAATTCCAAATATTAAACCCAGTAGTGTAGCAGATTCACCACTAATTAGAGAATAAACTACAGGAATTACTGCAATTATATAACTCTTTTTTATGATTTCCTTTTGCATTTTTACCGGGTCATCAATATACTTCATT
>CAYRVO010000006.1:0-18642 GCA_964427565.1 uncultured Halanaerobiales bacterium
TTAAAACCTCTATTTTCCTGCAAATTTATTAATTATCAGCAATTTTTTTAATAAATTCCTCTATTTTATGTTTATAACTGCCCTTATTTATCTCTTTATCAATAATATCCATTTTTGCTACTGCTTTTTCTGAAAACAATTTTTCTATTTTGCTAAAAGTCTTTTCAGCACCTGAACCCTTATATGTACAAAAAAGAGCATAATTTTTAATCTCTCTATTATATTTTTTTATATATGTTCTCACTGCAGGAGCCATATTTCCAGCCCAGACTGGAGTACCAATTATGATCATATCAAACTGAGCGGGGTCATTAACAGTACCCTCTATCTGTGGTGATTTTTCCCTTAATGCCTCCCAGCCCGATTTTAGATATCCTAAGACTCCTGAGCGGTCTCTAGACTCTATTAGTTTTTCAATACTAGCATCCATTTTTTCGACCAGTATTTCAGCAATATTAGCAGTTGTTCCTGTACGAGAATAATAAATCACCAAATACTTCATAATAATCATCACCCTTATTAGTTTGCTTAAAATTATGGATATTTATGTATGTACCCCTTAACTAAAAATTAAAAGAAAAATTTACTTAGAGTTTATCTTATATCTTTTACATAAAAAAAATCTATTTAACATAAAATTAAATAAATAGTTATTTGCCTTATTTGATATTGGCCCGTCCTCTATAGACAAGACCCCTAACACCATCAACAGTTACTAATTCTCCTTCATCGATAATATTAAATATTTCACCGGTATTCACAATAACGGGGATACCAAAATTTAAACCGGTAATTGCAGGATGAGAAGTCAGGCTCCCTTCAACTGTAATAAGTGATGAAGCTTTCTTAATAGCCGGTTCATACTGTTTATTTGTCATTCTCGTAACAAGAATATCTCCCTGTTCTATTTTTGCTATTGCTTCATCAGCAGTTATAGCAAATTTTACTTTTCCAGTTACAATTCCTTTACCTATTCCCTGACCTTCAACAAGAGGCTTACCTACAACATCTACTTTAATTAAATTGGTAGATCCCGATATACCAACTGGAACTCCAGCTGTTATTGTAACTAAATCACCATTTTCCAGCAAACCACTATCTAAAGCAACTTTAATTGCATTTTCCATCATTTGATCAGTAGAATGACTATTGCAAACTAACAAGGGATAAACTCCCCAACTAATAGTTAAGGTATGTCTAACAGCTTCATTAGGAGTTGTTGCTATAATGGGTGTTAAAGAACGGTTCTTGGAAACCATTCGCGCTGTATACCCTGAACCTGTAGCAGTAATAATAGCCTGAGCTCCAAGATCTTCTGCTGTCTTACAGGAGGCAAAACTAATAGCTTCAGTAACTGTCTCAGCGTTATTTACACTGCGACTGGAAAATATATTTTTGTATGAATCTGAATGTTCCGTTTCTTCAGCTATTCTGGCCATAGTTTTTACTGATTCAATTGGATATTTTCCAATTGCAGATTCACCAGAAAGCATTATGGCATCAGTACCATCATAAATAGCATTCGCTACATCTGATGCTTCTGCCCGGGTAGGACGTGGATTCCTGATCATGGAATCAAGCATTTGTGTTGCTGTTATTACAGGTTTTGCCAGCCTATTACATTTATTTATTATAGTTTTTTGTACAATAGGAACTTTTTCTGCAGCTATTTCAACTCCCAGATCACCTCGGGCAATCATAATACCATCAGCAACATCAATAATATCATCTATATTACTAACTGCTTCCTGGTT
Organism: uncultured Halanaerobiales bacterium; assembly: GCA_964427565.1. Taxonomy (GTDB): domain Bacteria; phylum Bacillota; class Halanaerobiia; order Halanaerobiales; family JADQBU01; genus CAYRVO01. Next base: position 1,755 of record CAYRVO010000006.1, read on the forward strand.
TTCTATTTTGGCAATTATTTTAATATCTCTTGCCCATTCATCTTTTAATAATTTTCTGATTTCTATAACATCAACAGCCTTGCGAATAAAAGAAGCAGCCACAAAATGTATCCCATTTTTGATACCAAATTTTATATCCTCTTTATCTTTATCAGTTAATGCAGGAATATTACTTTTGACACCTGGTATATTAATCCCTTTATGTGAACCAAGAATACCCCCATTTAATATTTCACAACAGATGCTATCTTTATTAACTTTCTTAACTTTTAATTCAATCAAGCCATCATCAAGAAGTATTATTGCACCTTCTTTAACTTCCTGAGGTAAATTTTTGTATGTAACGGAAACCTTATTTTTATTACCCTTAATTTCATCTGTCACCAATCTAAACTCTCTTCCAGTCACCAGCTGAATCTCTTTTGTTTCTAAATCACCTGTTCTTATTTCCGGCCCCTGAGTATCAAGCATAATTCCAATTGGAACTGCTAATGATTTTTCTATTTCTTTAATACTATCTATCCTTTTTTTATGTTCTTGATGATCTCCATGGGAAAAATTTAATCTTGCAACATTCATACCGGCTCTAACAAGTTCTGGTAAAATTGATTTTTTTTCACTTGCCGGCCCTATAGTACAGACAATTTTTGTTCTACGCAAATGTATCCCTCCCCACTTAAAGTGAAAGAATATGGGCTAAATTAAAAATATCTTTGTTTATTTTCTTTTCCTTTTCCAGTACCTGATCAATATCAAATACCTCAATTTCATTATCTTTATAGCTTACCATTTTATTTCCTATGTTATCTAATAATAATTCGACAGCCCTGGCTCCCATTCTACTGGCCAGTATTCTATCCATAGCAGTAGGACGACCACCTCTCTGTAAATGACCGAGGATTATGATCCTGGTTTCCAGTCCTGTACGCTTATTTATTTCATCACCTATATATGTGGCTTTGCTTTCACATCTACTTCTGTTCTTTTTAAGATCTCCATCTATACCTTCAGCTACAAGAACAATGCTATGCAGTTTACCCCTTTTATACCCTTGTTTTATTTTTTCACATATTTCTTCAATATTATAATTTATTTCCGGTATTAAAATAGATTCCGCACCACCGGCCAAACCAGTCATTAAAGTTAAAAAACCAGCATTACGTCCCATCGTTTCTATTACAAAAGTTCTTTCATGAGAAGTAGCTGTATCCCTGATTTTATTTATAGCATCAAGGACTGTATTCATGGCAGTATCAAAACCAATTGTTAAATCGGTACAGGAAAGATCATTATCTATCGTACCTGGTACACCTATAACAGGTATATTAAATTCCTCCTCTATTTTTTGTGCACCACGCAGAGAACCATTACCACCAATTACTACTAAGCCTTCTATACCTTCTTCTTTCATATTGTTATAGGCTTTAAGCCTAAATTTCTTTTTATAGAACCTTTCACTACGAGCAGTTAATAATATTGTACCACCTCTATGAATAATATCGGCAACAGAACTGCGTTCCATATTTTCAAAGTCTTTCTCAATCAATCCACAATAACCCCTTCTAATACCAACCACTTCTAAATTATTATAAATTGCAGTCCTTACTACAGACCTTATACATGGATTCATTCCAGGAGCATCTCCACCACTGGTTAAAATTCCTATTCTACGCAACAATATATTCCCCCTCATATCATAATTGAATATTAATTAGATTGAGCTCTGTTCAGTGATTGTTTTATCTTGTTTACTTTCATTTCACCTATTTCTCTATATTTATTATATCTATTAGCCTTTAATTTATTGATAGACAATTTTTCCAGTTTAATTAGACTCCTATTTAATTCTTTCTTTAATAATTGTGCCGCTTTTTCGGGATTTTTATGCGCACCACCTGCAGGTTCAGAAATTATTGTATCAATTATACCCAATTTCTTTAATTCAGGAGCTGTAATTGTTAAGGCTTCTGCAGCTACATTAGCTTTTTTAGAATCTTTCCATAAAATAGCTGCACAGGCTTCTGGAGTTGATACAGAATAATAACTATATTCAAACATCATTATCTCATCTCCCACACCAATACCTAAAGCTCCTCCACTACCCCCTTCACCAATAATAATAATAATAATAGGTACTTCCAGGGCAGACATTTCCATAATATTACGGGCAATTGCTTCTGCCTGTCCTCGTTCTTCTGCACCTACTCCCGGATATGCACCAGGTGTATTAATTAAGCTTATTATAGGTCTATTAAATTTCTCAGCCTGTTTCATCAATCTCATGGCCTTTCGATATCCTTCTGGATGTGCCATCCCAAAATTTCTTTTTAAATTTTCTTTGGTACTTTCACCTTTCTGATGCCCAATAATAGTAACCGGTCTACCCTCTATTAAACCTATACCACCTACCAGTGCCAAATCATCACTAAATTTTCTATCCCCATGTAATTCAATAAAATCATCTGTAATATATTTTATATAATCAAGAGCAGCAGGTCTATCGGTATGTCTAGCTATTTTTAATATCTGCCAGGCCTCAAGATTACTATAAATGTCTTCCTGTAAATTTTGGGCTCTCTCCTTTAATTTATTAACTTCATCTTCCAAATCTAAGTTTTTTTCTTGCATAAAATTTTGTAATTCTTTTATTTTTTCTTTAAGCTCTATTAGAGGTTTTTCAAACTCAAGTATCTTATTACCCATATTTTAACCCACCTCTGAAGTATGCACTTGTAAGATCCTACTTAACATATCTTTTAATTCCATTCTTTTAACAACTTTATCAATCATACCGTGTTCCAGTAAAAATTCTGCCCTCTGAAAACCTTCCGGTAATTTGGCACTTATTGTCTGTTTAATAACTCGGGGACCTGCAAAAGCAATCAGGGCACCCGGTTCAGAAATAATAATATCTGCTAAAGATGCAAAACTTGCCGTTACCCCTCCGGATGTAGGATCTGTGATGACAGAAATAAATAAAATACCTGCTTCATCCAGTTTTTTTACTGCAGAACTGGTTTTGGCCATTTGCATCAGGGAAAACATTCCCTCCTGCATTCTTGCTCCACCAGCAGTACTAAAAATAATTAATGGTTTAGCAGTTGCAATAGATTTTTCAATAGCTAGAGTGATTTTTTCACCAACAACTGAACCCATACTTCCTCCCATAAAATGAAAATCCATTATTGCAATAACCACCGGAAAAGAAGAAAGTGTAGCTTCTCCTATTATAACAGCTTCATTAAGGTTTGTTTTCTTTTTTGCTTTTTGATATTTTTCTTCATATTTGGGAAAATCAAGGATATCTTGCGTATGAATTTCCGTGCCAAACTCAGAGAAACTTCCTTTATCTATAGTTAATTGTAATCTCCTTCTAGCTGTTAATCTAAAGTGATAAGAACATTTAGGACAAACCATCATATTTTCAGTTAATTTTTTATTAAATATTAATTCATTACAATCGGGACATCTTGTCCATAGACTATCATCTTTTTTCTTCTTTTTTTGATCTTTTTTATTCTTATCACTTCTTTTAACTGTAACATATTTTGATTTGCCAAATAACCCTTTAATCATCCAGCTTCACCTCAATTATTAAAAATTGGTTAATAAATTATAGGCATCAACAGCTTCAGATTCCAGAACTTTAAGCTGATATTCCCCTTTATTAATCGGTTCCATCTTTATCATAAAACCTTCCTTTTCCAAGCGCCTTTTTATATCCACGGCCTGTGTTCTTGAAGTAGCAACATATATAACCTGCCACATTCCGCTTGCTCCTCTCTAAGTAATTTTTTGATTATTCACCTGAATTTAGTGAGCCGTGTTTTGATAATACCTCTGCCTTACCTCTAATTTTTATAGCCGATGTATTTTCAGTAAATTGAACAATTAATACTTCACCTTTATCCATTTTCTCAGTATGGTGAAATTTAGTTTGTTTTCCTCTTGTTAAACCAATAATCGTTACACCATTTTCCAGGGCTTTAACCATTATATATTCAGCATTAACATCCATATAGTTACCTCCTATTTTAATCTATGATATCCTTTTTTTATTTTAATGTCAAGAAAAGCACTTTTAGCTAATTTTATATTTTAACTAACTACATCAGCTAACATTAATAATGCTCTATCCATATTCAATGATAAAATAGTAATACTTGTAATAGTTACAACTATCCCTGCCAATACAATGCCGGCCAGTATTGCCGGCAAAGCATATTTGAATTTAATTTTAAATATTACAGCAGCTAGACTTGCTGTCCAGGCACCAGTTGTTGGAAAGGGAATAGCAGTAAATAATATTAAACCAGCAGCACCATACTTATCCACTTTATCACTTTTACGAATTGTTCGCTCATATAACCAATCAAAAAAACCTGCCATCAACTTTGAATTGCGAATTAAAAAATCACGAACCGGATTAAGTAATAACAGGAGTGGGATTACAGGGATTGCATTACCTGCCATTGAAATCAAAAATACCTGTAAAGGTTTAATACCCATTGAAATCCCCAGTGGTATTGCTCCCCTGAGTTCTATAAAAGGTAGCCAGGCTGTAAAGAAAACAGCCCATCTCTCAGTAAAAAACTGATTAAACCAGCTAAAAATCGTTTCCATAAAAGTCAACCTCCAAATCTTATATTTAAGTGCCCTGTATAATTATATAATTCAAAGTTAATTAAGAAAGAATAATTATTAAAATTATTACTAATTATATTTTAAATATATGATATTTTCTTAGAATCTATCAATCCTTCTATTTGACTATTTAATTCTTGATTACTACGAATCCAGTATTTAGAATCTGTGAAAATAATATTATTATTATATTGAAAAACAACTGGAATACTGCCCTTGTGTTCCCTCATTAATCTTTTTAATTTTGCGAAATCTATATTATTATTTCTATTAATATTAATTTTTAAATATTTTTCTGTTAAGGGTATTATACCCCGGGCAATAAAACTATCTTCCGTTTGAGAACCAGTGATTATAAGCAGACTATCATTTTTGATATATTTCTCTGTTTTATCATACAATTCAGGAAACACTACTACATCGATACTTGCCGCCCAATCTTCTATTGTTATAAAAGCCATCCGATTATTTCTTTTTGTTATATGTTCTTTAATATTAACTATAATTCCTGCAAATGCAATATTATCTTTTTCTTCTATTTCAATTATTTCTCCACAATTATGATTTGTTAATATGTTTATTTTTTCCCTGTAAGAATCCAGTGGGTGGCCTGTAATATATATACCCAGATATTGTTTTTCCATAGCCAATTTTTCATCATAACTAAATTCATCTATATCTGGATAATCCACCTGGTCATTATAAAATTCTTCATTATCATTAACAAGATCAAAGAAAGATCTCTGCCCCTGTTTATAACTTTTCTGCCCCCGGCTATATCTCTCATACAATTCTTCATATTTTATCAATAAGCGGGAACGATAATTACCAAAACTATCCATAGCTCCAGCCTTTATTAATGATTCCACTACAGTAATATTAATATCACGTAAATTCGCTTTATCAAGAAAATCAATAAATGATTGATAGGATTCTTCTTTTCTACCATTGATAATTGAACGAATAGCATTTTTACCTACATTTTTTATGGCCTTTAAACCAAAACGAATATTTCCATCTCCTGTTGTTTCAAATTCATAACTACTTTCATTTACATCTGGAGGTAATACTTTTATTCCCAGCTCCTTTGCCTCCTGAATATATATGGCAATTTTATCCAGATTATCCATAACTGAAGAAAGCAATGCAGCCATAAATTCTGCCGGATAATTAGCCTTTAAATATGCTGTTTGATAAGCAACCATTGCATAGGCAGCACTATGTGATTTATTAAAACCATAACCTGCAAAATATTCCATCTGATCAAAAATCTCATGAGCTATATCACTATCTATACCATTGTTTTCAGCACCACTAACAAATTTTTCTCTTTCCCGGGCTACCAGTTTTTTCTTCTTTTTTCCCATTCCCCTGCGTAAAATATCGGCCTCTCCCATGGAATAACCGGCAAGTTCTCCTGCAATCTGCATAACTTGTTCCTGATAAAGTATTAAGCCAAAGGTCTCTTCTAATATGGGTTTCAGTCTGGGATGCAAATATTCTGGTTCTTTTTCTCCGTGTCTGCTTTTTATATAATCATCGACAAGATTACTACCCAGAGGACCGGGCCTACCCAGAGCCAGGAGAGCAATAATATCTTCAAATTTATCCGGCCGCAGCTTTTTATTAAGATCCTGAAATAAATATGATTCCATCTGAAAGACCCCTAAAGTTTTACCCTCCTGTAGCATTGCAAAAACAGAACTATCATCAAGTGGTATGTTTTCAATATTTATCTCTTCTTCTATTAGTTCCAGAGCCTTATTTATTACTGTTAAATTTCTTAAACCAAGAAAATCCATCTTTAATAAACCCATATCTTCTAGTTGATCCATAGGTAATTGAGTAATTACACTCTCATCCTGAAACTGTAAAGGAATTATATCCGATAAATCCCGGGGCCCAATTATCACACCTGCAGCATGGGTAGAAATATGGCGGGGCATACCTTCTACTTTTTGTGCATAATCAATTATATTGGCTACTTCTTTATCTTCTTGATAACGGGATAGCAATTTTTCGTTTTCTTCCATTGCCTGCTTTATTGTTATACCGGGTCGAGTAGGAATCATTTTAGCAAGTTTATCCACTTTACCATAGGGTATATTTAATGCCCTACCTATATCTCGAACAGCACCCCTGGCAGCCATAGTACCGAAAGTACCAATCTGAGCCACTTTATCCTCACCATATTTTTCTTTAACATAATCAATAATTTTATCTCTCTGTTCATCAAAATCGATATCAATATCGGGCATAGTTATACGTTCGGGATTTAAAAACCGTTCAAATATTAATCCATATTTTAGGGGGTTTATTTTAGTTATCCCCAATAAAAAGGAGACAAAACTCCCGGCAGCAGAACCCCGGCCAGGCCCAACTCTTATATCATTTTTTTCTGCATAATCAACAAAATCAGCTACGATTAAAAAATATGATACATATCCCATCTCTGCAATTATACTTAATTCATATTGTAATCGCTCCTGTGCTTCTTTATTTTCTGCCAGTCCCTTTTCTTCTAATCCCTGCCTACATTTTTGCTTAAGTAACTGGTCAGGACTTTTCTCTTCTTTGTCAGGATAATCGGGCAAATAAGAATTATCAAAATTTATTTCCACATTGCATCGTTCAGCAATTTTTATAGTATTGCTATAAGCCTCCTGTTGTGCAGGAAATAATTCAGCAATTTCATCATAGCTTTTAAAATAAAACTGATCATTAGGAAATGTTAAGCGATCTTCGTCATCAATAGTCTTACCTGTCTGAAGAGCAAGGAGAACATTATGTAAATCCGCATCTTGCTCATTAAAATAATGAACATCATTGGTAACAACCAGAGGAATATTCTTATTATTTGCAACTGATATTAATTTGCTGTTAACCTTTTTTTCATCAGCTAGATGATGATCTTGCAACTCAAGAAAAAAGTTTTCTCCACCAAATATTTCCTGATATTCTTTAATAGTTTTCTCTGCCTTTTGATCTCTACCCTGTAAGTAATACTGAGGAATTTCACCCTGCAAACATGCTGAAAGAGCAATTAAACCCTCTCTATACTCATAAAGTAAGTCTTTATCAACCCGTGGTTTATAATAAAATCCCTCCAGCCAGGATTTAGATACAATTTTAATTAAATTATTATAACCCTTATTATTTTTAGCCAGTAATACTAAATGATAATTTTTACGGTCCTGTTTTCTGAAACGAGAATCAGTAGTTAAATAAACTTCACAACCAATTATAGGCTTAATATTTTCCTTTTTTGCCCGCCGGTAAAATTCGATAATACCATATAAAACTCCATGATCAGTTATCGCTACTGCTGGCATATCGTATTCTTTTACCCGGGCAATTAATTTCTCTATTCTTAAAGCCCCATCAAGCAAACTATATTCTGTATGATTATGTAAATGGACAAAATTATTTGTCATATTTATCCTTCTTCCACTTATAATATAATGAGGTGAAGTTTAATGAATCGTATAATCCCCGTTTTTTTTATTGCTCTCGGTGTTATTCTTGGTGGATCATTTATCGGTAGTATCGGTGGTTTAATTATAAACCAGTCTCCACTAAAAGTCATGAGTAATATTGCCGATGATATAAAATTATATGCTATTATTAGTGCTATAGGTGGTACTTTTACCAATCTCCGTATTCTTGAAGGTGGTTTTTTTCAGGGTGAACTATTAACAATTGTTCAGCAATTTATAGTTTTAGTAAGTGCCTATCTGGGAGCAGAACTAGGTTACTGGTTAATAATAAATTTCTGTGGGGGAAAATAAAAATTGTCACACCCTTTTTTGGTTTTTAACCGTTCACAACTCATCTATATAATAGTAATTTTTATTCTCGGTATAATCACTGGTGCTACTATTTTAAATATTTATATCAGTCAGCGAATAGATAGATTGATCTATGAAAAAAAAGAACTAGAAAATGCCTTATATGAAAATGAAGAACAAATCGAAAAATTGGAAAAAAACCTTGCTAAACAAAAACATAATTTTATAAGAGAATTGAATATTATACTCGATACTGAACTAAATAAACATAAACAACAGGCTGTGAAAGAAAAACTAAGAGAATTATTATCCGGTGTAGTTGGTAAAGAAATTGATGTAATTGATCCTCTCCTTTTACGCGAAATTATAAATGAAAGATATATTAAAATTGAAAATAACACTTTTCAATTACATCTTATATTTATGGTAATCCAAGCAAAATTGGAATTATATATAAAGGTAAAGTAATAATATAATTCATTAAAAAAATAAATAACATCTGTAAAATCATTATCAATATAAAAAGTTTTATATAATTTCATGTTTATGTTATAATAAAAACAATTCACATTTAGGGGGTGTAACAATTGGATAAAGAAAAAGTTAAACAAGTCATGGATAAAATAAGACCCGGTTTACAGGCTGACGGTGGTGATGTTAAATTAGTACGTGTCAATGATGACGGAATTGTAGAAGTCGAATTACAGGGTGCCTGCAGAGGTTGCCCAATGTCCGAGTTAACCCTTAAAAATGGTATTGAAAGAGCACTAAAAGAACAAATACCTGAGGTAAAAGAAGTTAAATCTGTCTAATAATACAAGTAGTATATAAAATAAAAGACCAGATGAAAATGAAAATAAATTGCTTATAAAAAGCACCCAAATTTATTCAGGGTGCTCTTTTTTCTTTAGCTCATTTTTATTATTACTTTGAATACCTATATCTAAATCAGAAAAAATGATTTTTTGAATATCATTTAATAATATACTTATCTGATATTCGGCTTCTAGATATTTTTTTATATCTGCATTCAATTCAATAATTTCTCTTAAGTTTTCAAATCTTTCTTTTTCTTCTACACTTAATTCCTGTCCTGATAATTGTTTGGATTGAAGTTTCATCTGTTGTTGTTGATAATCCTTTAACATCTCCAGCTTTTTTTCATCATCCATTATTTTTTCACGTATTTGTTTATAATCTTTATATTTCTCTGATTTTTTTAAAGCCCTGGCCAACCTATTGGCAATATCATATACGGACATTAATAACCCTCCTGTTTTAAAAATTAAGATTATTTAACTCTTTATTTATAAACCAAATAATATTTTTCCCAACAGGGGACGTTTTATATTTATAGCCTGAAATTGACAAAGCTCCTGACAACAAAAACACCTTATACATTTGTCTAATTCTACTTCTGGCCTTCCATTTTTTAGTTTAATTGCCCCTGCAGGACAATTAGTAGCACAATCTCCACAACCAGTACATTTTTGGGGATCAAACTCCGGTCTGGGGCGAAGTAAGTACTGAGCAATATCACTGAGAAATCGCGGTAACCTGCGATCAATTAAATTAGAAGATCTTTCTATCACCGGTATTTCAAGATCATCTATAGGAATTAATTCATCCCCACAAAAATCAATATCACTTATATCAGATATGATTTCACGCTTTTTTAGTTCTTTAATAAGTGGTACACTTGTAGCAGGTTTTATAGACATTAAATTAATTGAAGCAGTATCAAGAGCAAAAGTTGATGTAGAAGCCAGTAAATAACCAAATTTAATGGGTTTTCCACCTGATGGACCTTCACCTTCCATACCTAATATACCATCCATTATACTCAACTCAGGAGTAATTAAAAGTGCCAAATCAATTAATAAACTGCTAAATATATCTACATCAGGCATTTTAAGATGATACTCAGCTTTCAATAAACCTGGAATCGCCCCAAATAAATTTTTTACTGCCCCAGTATACTTTGTTAAACCATGTGTTTTTAATTTAGGCAAATTGATAATAACATCAGCATCAGATATAAATTTACCAATCGCAAATTTTTTTGCAATCTTTCCCCTGGCAAAATCAACTTTAATCTGCTCTGTATTATAATTTAATTGAGCCCCTGTCTGCCGGGCCACATCTAGCAACCCACTTTTCCTATATGCCTTTTTGAGATTACTGGTGCTGAAAAGACCACCCGGGCTATCCCCAATGATAACCTGTCCACCTGCATCCTTAATAATTTTTGTAAGTGCTTTAACCAGTAATGGATGGGTATTTACAGCAGCACCGGGCGGTTTACCTACTACCAGATTAACTTTAAGTAAAACCTTTTGGCCTGTACTAACAAACCTTTTAATCCCCCCCAGCAAATTTAACAATTCCTGTAAACGAGATTCTAACTGTTCTTCCTTATATTTTGTACATTTCTTTACAGCTACTTTTTCCATTCACAACACCTAATTAATTGCATATTTATTACTATAATTATAACATAGAGATTTAGAATATAAAAGTATAAGAATTATATTGTAAAGGTGCCAGTTTCACTCTTGATTAAACGTAATATCTCTTCTTCTTCTCCTGTTTTAGCATTTATATATATCAGGTATACTTCATCATTGATTTCACCTCTAACCTCATAAGTTAATATTTCTTTTAAAGCACCTGTTGGGATTACAGCCAATTTAATACTACCTATACTTTTAAATCTATCTGCAAGTAAATCCTTTACTTCCTTTTTACTAATTTCTGGCTTATCTAAATCACGTTCATGATGTGATGTTAAATAACTTAATGCTTCTACTGCCATTACCTGACCATTATCAAGTGCAACTTGAATATCAATTATATCCGGATAAAAAATTATATCATCTGACTTATAAGCACAAGAAATATAGGCTATATTATCCTTTATTTCAGCATAAGTAGGATGCATATTAGGATAGCCTTTTACTGCCAGATATTCTTTTGCTTTTTCAGCAGCTTCCTTTATATCCAGCTTCATATTAGCAACTTCTCTACTGAATATCATGTTAATTAGATATCCACCTTTTTTACTTATATCAACCGAATAATTACGGTCATCAGCTGTGGATAGTTGAAAATTGTATGCCGGAATTTTAGCTTCTACATTTCTGATATCTTCTGTCTTAAGCTCTTTTTTATTAGCTACATCTATAGATTCTCTGGCTTTTTTATTTGCTTCTTTTTCTGTTATGTTTTTTCCTTTTAAGGCCCTCGGCTTCATCTCCACAATGTGATCAGAAAAAGGACCATCATAAATCAAAGTAGGATATTTAGTCATTTTTTCCTTTATATCAGTAAAATCTTCTGTAATTGTTTTCGGTTTTTCCTGAGCAATTTGATGTCCAGTACCCCGGACAATTTCTGTCCAGTTTACTTTGCCATCCAGTACCCGATTTTCCAGTTCATGTAATGATACACTTAATTTAGCTGCCTGTTCTCTTAATTCTGCTAAATGTTCTCTGTTTTTTTCAGATAAAACCCTACCTTCTGCATTCTTTCGGGCAAGTACATGGGCATAATCACCTGTCTGACTCAAAAATTTAGCAGTGCGCATTAACAACTTTTCAGAAATAGGTAACTTATTGAGTTCTGTCTGGGCATTAAGAGAATTTTTCCATACATCTGAAAGATTTAAAATGTTCTGGCCGGGAGAAGATGAAACCAATGTTTTACCAAGTAAAACCTGAATTTGTTCAACATTATCAACCATTTCATAAAAAGACTGCTGAAATTTATTTCCGAGAAGTGTTTCAACTCTCTGCTTTTCCTGATACTGACCATAACCCCAAAAACCAATTACAATTAACACCAAAACCGCAATAAGTATCGGAATTAACCATTTTCTCTTAATTTTTGTTCCCTCCTTTAATATGCAAAGATGTGGCCACCAATCGTTCTAACTGTTTTACGCGACCAGATCCAGCGATTTACCGGTTTTGATGGATTCCAGAAAAATAAAGACCCATATGTTGGGTCCCAACCATTCATAGCAGCCCGGGCAGCCCTTAAATTTTCATTGGTAGGAGGCAAATTAAATTGACCATTGGCAACAGATTCAAAAGCCAGTGGTTGATAAATAACACCACTTATTGAATTAGGAAAAGATGGACTTTCAACCCTGTTTAAAAGAACTGCAGCTACTGCTACCTGCCCTTCATATGGTTCACCCCTTGCTTCAGCGTGTACCAATCTGGCTAAAAGTTCCACATTATCATTACGATTAACAGTTCTACTACCGGCTGCCTGTACAGTTTGAGTTTTAAAAGAATAGCCTAAAGCCCCCCATGTTTCAGGGCCCACTATACCATCTACCCTTAATCCATTTTTCCACTGGAATTTTTTCACAGCCGACCATGTTTCCGGACCATATTTACCATCAATACCACGGTCATAATAACCCCATTGAGATAATTTCCACTGAAGTAACTTTACATCACTATTGCTACTGCCCCAAAAAAGGATCTTTCTTGCTGAAGTAATACTGGTAAAGTAAATTGAAAATAACAATAATACAACAATTATTGTAGAAATCAAATATTTCTTGTTCATTCTTTCCTCCCTTCTTTCTTACAATTTGTTAATATTTTTGCACAGAAAAGGGTCTTTTTATACTTATTTATTGTTAAAAAGCCAAAAAAATTATTATTCTTTGACCTTATCATATTTTTTTGGCAAAAAAAAATAGACCGGATATATCCAGTCTTTTAAGATTAAAGCACTTTTTTTATTTTTTTTAGTTCTTCTTCTGAATAAACAGTTATCCCTCTTTGTTGTAATAAGGCAGCCCCTACACCTGAACCTGATTTTAAATTATCATTAAATTCCCCAGAATAAATTTTTCTTTTACCACAGGCAGGACTCCTGGCTTTCAAAATTGCAAATAATATATTATCTAATTTGTTGTAGCTCTCAAGCATCTTATGAGCGCCATCTAGATAATTTTTCGTAACATCTTTACCCTTTTTATTTACAATAGAAGCTTTATTATTCAAAACATCAAAACCATCACCATTAATAATTTCTGCCGGGGGTCGAGGAATACTAAGACCACCATCAACTTCAGGACATACTGGTTTTACTAATTTACCTCTTAACATCCTTAATAATTCCTGGTTTATATTATCTGTACCATCATATCTGTACTTTAAACCAAGTAGACAGGCACTAACAAGTATCATTTTCATGAAACTTTTTCCTGATTATCTTTATTATCTGTTTTTTTCTTATTGTCTTTTTCATTATTTGTATTATTTGAATTAGCAGAATTAATTGTACTTTTATTACTATTATCAGTTGAATAAAAACCTGAACCTTTAAAAATAATCCCTGGTTGTCCAATTATTCTTTTTACTTTACCACCACAGTGAGGACATTTACTTAAAGGTTCAGCAGTTATTTTTTGAAATTCTTCAAATCTTCCACAATTTTCGCATTCATATAAATATGTTGGCATCACTATCGCCTCCCTGTAAATTATTACTATTTCATTTAAAATTTAATATTCATATATTATATTTTATATGTTTTAAAATTACTTTGTCAAGTAGATGCTATTCTTTTTTTAATTTTGTATGCCTATGTCCCCAGTAATTATAAAGTTCAATAAATAAAAATAACAATAATAATTTCCAGGAATTTTTTACATACATAAAATATGTACTTCCTATTACAGCAGTAATTACTATGACAATAATATTTAATTTTTTACTATACCTTAACCTGATTATCTGCCAGGGTATTAAGGAAAGACCAACAAAAACTCCAGCATCTACCTCATAAATAATCCCTGATAGTCCTATAGCAGTAAATAATATAAGTAAAAAAACATTCATAAGCTTTAACCTCCATTCAATTTTCCTTCAGCATTAGCTTCGTGACCGCGGCACACTGCCCTTTATTGAAATTTATATCTTTTAATTATTTTAGCCTATATTACTACTTTAAATTTAAGGATACTACTGTTTCCACATGATATGTTTGGGGAAACATATCTACAGGTTGAATTAAATTTATATAATAATTTTGAGTTAGTTTTGCCAAATCGCGGGCAAGAGTAGTCGGATTACAGGAAACATATACAATTTTCTGAGGCTTAAGTTTTTCCACCACTGAAATAATATCCTCTTTTAAACCCTTACGTGGTGGGTCAAATATTATTATATCAGGTTTTATACCCTTCTCTTTAAGTAATGGTAATTCTGTTTCTACTCGCCCACAAATAAATTTACAGTTATCGATATTATTTAATTCAGCATTAACCCTCGCATCTTTAACAGCTGATTTATTTTCTTCAATTCCCAATATTTTTTCTATCTTATTTGCTAAATATAATGTAATACTACCTGTACCACAATAACAGTCAATAACTGTCTGCCTTTTATCAGTACATAAACTTTTAATTACATCATATAATTTGTGAGCCTGTAATGTATTTACCTGAAAAAATGAGTCAGAAGATATCTTATATTTAATTGAAGCAATATATTCAGTATAAGTTCTTTCTCCGGCCAGTAGAATGAATTTATTTCCCATTATAACATTGGTCTTCTTACTATTAATATTTTGGATAACCCCTGTCAATTCAGGTATTTTTTCCATTATCTGTTCAGCTACTTTATATTTTTCTGGAAAAGGTTGATCATTAGTAATTATTGTTAATATCGCCTGATTGGTGCAAACACCAACTCTAATAAGCAAATGTCTTAATAATCCATAGTGCTCATTTTCATCATATACCGTCAATTCATGTTCATTTAATATATTTAAAGTGTATTCCATAATCCTATTAATCAATGGGTGCTGTATTACACATTTATTTACATTTATTAGTTCATGGGTACCTCTACGATAAAAACCCGCCCTTATTTTTTCATGATCAGCTATTCGTAGTGGAAACTGGGCCTTATTTCTATAGTACCAGGGAAAATCTGATTCAATTACTTTTTTTATTTCCGGGCTTTCTATTTTCCCGATTCTTTCCAGAGAATCCTTTACCATCCTCTGTTTGCTACTTAATTCCTGCTTATAATTCATATGCTGTAGTTGACATCCACCACACTTTGTATATACTTTACACTCTGGTGAAACCCTCATCGGAGATGGTTTAATAATCTCAACTATATCTGCTCGAGCATAACTTTTTTTCCAGGCTGTAATTTTCACTTTAACAATTTCTCCTGGTATACCCCCATTCACAAAAATAGTATAGCCATCATCGAGATGAGCTACACAATCACCACCATAAGCTAAATTTTCTAGTTTTATTTTAATCGTTTTATCTTTATCCAATAATATCCATCTCCTATGACATATAGCTTTATTTTTCACGAGGTTAATATTCTGATAGGGCTTATTGAAAAATTTTCGGGTTTTTTTATCTAATAAATTATAACATATTAAAAACATAAATAAAAGGTCAGTAAGTTATAGAAACCTACTGACCTACATTATTTAATCGACATATTAAACTTGCAGCTCCTGAAGAAATATCATTATAAATAACTACTATATTATTACCTATCTGAAGAGAAACAGGGGCAAAATTCCATATTGCTTTCACCCCTGCTTTTACAAGTTCCAGAGCTACATCCTCTGCCTCACTGGCAGGAACTGTTAATATTGCTGTTTTGATGTTTGTTTTTCTGATTGTTTTTTTTAATTCTTTGGTACTTTTAACTTGAATACCATTTATAAAATTACCTATTTTATTTAAATCACAATCAAAAACAGCAATAATATTAAGTCCCAATTCTTGAAACGGTTGATGATTAATCAATGATCTACCAAGATTACCTGCTCCAATTAATATTGCTGGGCAGGTATTATCAATACCAAGTACTCTTTTTATGGATTTTGTTAATCCATAAACCTCATAACCAACACCCTTACAACCATTTTTCTGACAAAAAGAAATATCTTTGCGTATTTTCACTGGAGATATTCCAAGTTTTTTCCCCATTTCCAGGGAAGAAATATATCTAGTTTCATTATATTTTCCTATTTTTTTCAAAAACCTGTAATATATCAGTAAACGTTCAATTGTTGGCTGAGGAATAGTATTCAATACCTATACACCCCGGGAAGTATATTCCGTATGCAGTAATTTATGTGCTTTATGACTTCCGGGTTCTCCAAGATAATCTTCATATAACTTTTTAATCATTGGGTTCTCATGAGACTTTCTTAATTCCATATTTTTATCAATCTCATAAATACCATCTATACGTTTCTGCCTTATATCATTTGTAGTTGTAATTGGCTGTCCACCACCACCAATACATCCACCGGGACAGGCCATCATTTCAACAAAGTGATATTTTTCTCCATTTTTTATTTTTTCCATTACTTTTCTAACATTACCCAGACCATGAGCCACTGCTGCTTTAACTGTTAAACCATTTATTTCAACTTCTGCTTCTTTAATA
>CAYRVO010000007.1:0-18630 GCA_964427565.1 uncultured Halanaerobiales bacterium
TTCCTCATCTATTATGTTTATTAATTCTGTTGCTTCCATTTTTTCAATTTCAGCAATTTTATATAACTTTTTAATATCTGTATTTGGATTTTCTTGATAATATTTCTTTAATTCTTTTTTTATTATTTTTATATAATCTATTATAGCTTCAGTAAGCATCGGTTTTATTTTGTCCAGTGAAGGCATAGTTAAGTTTTCACCAATTGTAAAACCACACTGACACTTTGGTTGCTGTACTAATATTTTATTTATATTATCTTTATTACACTTATTAGAAAAAAATGAGTCTATATAGTTAATAATATCTTTATTTTTTATAGATTCTATTCTATTTAATCTTTTTAATACTCTATAAGACGGTAAAGTAATAATTTTTTTCTTTAAATATTCTATTTTGTTCTGATAAAATAAATGCTGTTTTCTATATTCTTTCCTATAAATACTCTTAAACTTTTTGATCTCCTGTTTAAATTGTTTATAAACTTTTTTGTTTAAAATAACTGCTAATAACTGATTGTATTTTTTTAATATAGTTATTAAATTCATTCTCATATCCTCATATCCAGTTATTGGTAGAGATATATTTTTGAGATAATTATATTCTTTTATTAACACTTTATCTCTACCTTCTTCTATAAATGATATTATTGATCTAATCTGTCTCATTTTAAAAATAAATAGTTCAATATTTCCAAAAGTACATTTTAGTATTTTAAGAAATTTATTTAAACCCTCATAGTCATTACTTTTAAAATTATAAAATTTCTGATCATATAGATGATTAAATTTAAAAAGAGGATGATTTAATGTTTTAATTTGTGATTGTTCATCTACTTTGCAACACATTTTAGTAATCTGTCTTATCGTTTCAGTTACCGTTTCTTTCATCTTATTTCTTTCTGCTACTATATATTCCCATAACTTTTTCTGGGTATTTATATTATGTTCATTTAAAGACAATTCATCTGTGAATACATCTTTTATTTTTATATATTCCTGCCACTTTTCTTTCTTAATTAACTCTTTTTTATAATCATTTGTAATATTCATCTAATCCCCTCCAGGTATATATTTCCATATTTATTATTATTTTCCTGCAGGAGATATTATTATTTTTTTATTAAATTTTATAATCTACTTTCTGCCATGTTAGAACAACATATTTAATACCTGAAAATATATTTAATGGTATAACTATATATATTAACCCTATACCTATTAAATTCATATTTAAAATCCAGGCAACAATAGCTATATATAATATAAATATTGATAGTTTACCAATTTTACTAGGTTCAATTGCATTTTTTACCCCTAAATGATAGGCAAAAATAGAACCTATCAATATAAATAACTCTCTTAATAATATAATTGAAGCCAGTATAACTGGTATGATTTTAAGTACAATTAATATAATAAGAATACTTATTATTGCAATCTTATCTGCAAGGGGATCCAGGATTTTACCCAATTGAGAAGTCAAATTAAGCTTCCGGGCTATAAATCCATCCAGGAAATCAGTAAATGCCGCAATTGAAAAAAATATACCTGCATAAGTATAATTTCCCTGACTAAAGAAAAATATATATACAGGAATCAATATAATTCTCATTAATGTTATTATGTTTGGAATATGCCTAAGCATAATTATACACCCTGTTTATTTATTATATTCTTCTTCTGTTATAAACTTTCCATTTTCTATTTCTCTTGTTAATATATTATAATCCTTATCAAAAGTAACTATTATTCTAATTTTATTATAACATTTAGTACAGACAACTACTTTATTAATTTTATAATAAACTTTGTCATCTTCATATACCCTATGAATGTCATAACTCTTGCGCAATAATACTTCTATTTTTTCACCACATTTTTTATCCTGTAAATATAGTTTGATTATCTTTTTATCTTTTCCACCAAATAATCCTTTTATAATATCTTTAAATCCCATTATTAACCCCCATCTATATAGTATATATTATAGGATTAGTATAACTTATATAATTATGTTATGCAAACAAAAGTTAGCGCCATTTAACTATTATTTTTTCAAATATTACAATTATATAATACATTAATCCAGCAATAATACTTAATATTATAATACTGGTCATTACCATATGAAGGTTAAAGACCTGACCCCCATAAACAATTAAGTATCCCAATCCATGAATAAAAAGACCAGTATTGTGTATATTTCCAGTCTTCCCATAATCATACAGAAGGACAATAATATTTTTACCATATCAGGCATGGGTAAATATGAATTCAAAGGACCCACAAGTTCCATTCCCGGACCTATATTCCCAAGTGTAGAAGCCACAGCTGAAATAGAACTTATTATATCTATACCAAAATAAGTTAATACAATTGAAACAATCACAAATACAACTATATAAAGAAAAAAGAAACCAAGAATACTTGTTGACACAGCCTCTGATACTACTTTTTGATTAATCTTGATTTTTTTTACAGCACGCGGATGTAGCAATCTATATAATTCCTGTAATCCTTTTTTTAATAATACCTGGATCCTTATGACTTTTATACCACCTGCCGTTGAACCTGCACTTCCACCTATAAACATTAATATCAATAAAATCCAGCGACTGAAAGGAGGCCAGGTATCATAATCAATATTGGCAAAGCCTGTAGTAGTTGATATAGAAACCACCTGAAAAAAAGCATATCTAAGTGAATTATATATATCATTATATACATGAAAATACAAATTACAGGATATTAATATGACAGCAACTAATAATAATATAACATATAAACGAAATTCTTCATCTCTAATAATTCTGCTCAATCTACCTCTAAAAAAATCATATATTAAGGTAAAATTTGTACCTGCAATAAACATAAACATAATTATTATTCCTTCTATAACAACACTATTATATGCTTTGACACTTAAAGCCCGGGAAGAAAAGCCCCCTGTAGAAATAGTTCCAAAAGAATGGATGATAGATTCAAAAATTGGTAATCCATTTATACTAAGCAAAAATACTTCCCCGGCTGTAAGTAATATGTATATTAGCCACAATGTCTTTGCTGTCTCCTGTATTCTAGGTTTTATTCTGTTATGAATAGGACCGGGTACTTCTGCTTTAAATAGATGCATATTACCTGCTAATTGAGGTAATATTGCTATTGTCATAACAATAATTCCCATTCCCCCTAACCAATGTGTTAAGCTTCGCCAAAATAATATGGTATGTGATAAACTCTCCAGTGACATAATTACTGTTGCTCCTGTAGTAGTAAAGCCAGATATACTTTCAAAAAAAGCATTAATTGGATTATTAAATATACCAGTCATTATAAAGGGAATTGCCCCATAAATTGAAACCATAAACCAACCCAGAGTAACAACCACAAATCCGTCTTTATACTGTAAACCCCTTTTTTTATATTCAAAATTTTTTAATAATTTAGCAGAGATAAAAGTAATCCCTGTTGTGTAAACAAAAATCAGGGCATCTGGCTCATTATAATAAATCCCCACCAATATCGGTAAAATCATTGCCAATGAAACAAGTAATAAAAGATTACCCAGGATATGTAATATTGAACTAAAATTCATAGCTATCTCCTGCCTTAATATATTCTAATTAAAAATATATTAATCTAAATTATTTTTATAACTTTAGTAAAAAAAAATAGCAGTGTTTTAAAACACTGCATAATTGATAGCTATGCTAATACTGGCTTTACATTAAGAATTAACTTTATAACTTTTTATTATCAATTTTTACTATTTCAACATCACCCCAGATACCAATATTATCTTCTTTTATTATAATAATACCCCTAATTCCTTTTATGTTTTTACCATATTTAATTGCCTTATTAATATTTTTACCATCCTGTATTTTATTACCCAGAGCTGTGGCCATAATGTCTGCTAATATGGTTGAATCTGCTGTTACTACTACAGCATCTGCTTTACCCATACTAAGTGAAGGCCCAACTGTAGCTGATGAAGTGCATATGCCGAGTGGTGTATTTTCAGGCTTTATTTTCAGTCCTATCTTTCCTGACAAACTTGATTCTTTTCCTGCATATATACCTGTTATACACTCTTCATCATTAGCCAGAAATATATCACCACCGTTTTCAACAATAACTTTATTTGTTTTATATCTATTTAATATAGATTTACCTACTTTTTCTGCAAATAAACCGGCAATACCAGCCATCGGTCCTATTCCTACCTCCAGGGCATATTTTTTCATTGTTCTTATTATAACTGGATCCTCATCTCTAATCTTCAAAGGAGTTAAACTACTCAAAAATTTTGGGTTACTATCTATATACTCATCCAACTTCAGTCTTAATTTTTTTATTAGTTTATAGTAATATTCTCTATCAATTTTTTCAGTTCTTATTAACAAATCAGTATCTTGATAACATATTTTATAGCTTTTTAATTTTTGATTATACCATTCCTGATAAAAACGTGGCTCATACATTTTCAGATCCTACTTTTAGTGCCCCTACAGGACATACATCTGCACATAATCCGCATAATGTACACTTTTCCTGAGTAATCTCTAATTCTCTATCTTCATTTAAGGTTAAGGCACCTGCTTTGCATAAACCAGTACATACACCACAATCCATACACTTATTATCATTATATATAATTGATTCAGTAAGAGTTACTACTTCGACTCCTTCTTTCTGTAAAAAATTTATGCCTTCATTTAATTTCTGATGACTACCATTTTCTATTTCTACAATTAATTTACCTTCTTCCTGAGGCGATATCTGGGCCTGCAAAATATTTATTGTAAAATCATATTCTTTTATCAAATTATAGGTAAGTGGCTTATTAACTACATCAGCTGAAAATTTTAACAGAAGCCTTTTTTCCATAATTATTCCCCTCTCTTTCTAATATTCAATGATTTTAAACTACCTTTACGAGGTAATCTCTTTACAGGTTCTGTTATAGTAAAGTCCTGCTCAAGTATATTACTCTTCAATTCTTCTGCTATATCTCTGGCCATCCTGTAGCTGGACACGGGAGCAGTTATTACTTCTCTTCCATCTTTAAGCCTTATTTTACCAGATTTAAGCTGTTCATAATTAACTTTTCCATAATCCTTTTTTTCTCCCTGGGGACAATAATCAACTACCTCTGTATAGATATCTCTATCTCTAACAGCAGTATATCTTACCATATCTATATCTACAATAGGAATTGGTATCCCTAATCCTACATACATACTAATTCCATAATTTTTAATATTTGCAGCCCTTATATATTTAGGATCCATTTCTTTCATGTTTGCTGTAACAGCTATAGCTGCAGCACCTGTTTCGGGGATACCTTTTTCATTTCTTTCAACCTGTGGATTATGCTGTGTTCCCTGACAGGATATGAATCCCTGAGCTCCTCCTAAAAATATCTTTGTTCCAAAACCAATAGTTTTATAATATGGATCATTTAAAAGAGGGCTTAACTGTCCTGCACTACTATATGTAGCATTATAACATTCAGGTAATAATGTCCCCATATAAGTATACATAGTTCTTGCTGATGAATTAAGGGCAACATTATAATTCTGATAACAGTTACGAGGGTTATATAAGTAAGCCTGATTAAGATCATCTAAATTTATATATGTATCAATTTCCCTCCTTGGATAACTATCAGTTCCCTGAGAGCGTGCTTTTAAATATATATCATTCCCATTTATTAATTCTTCTATTACATGAGCACCACCATAATTTTTGTTTTCTCTGGCTACCTGTGTACCACCAAGAAAGACATCAACAGCTGCCAGACCTGAATAAGCCAGGACATCATTTAAAAACACTTCCGTCATTCTAATAGGTGGTTCGGTATTACCAAAATTTAAAAATGCTCCTGAAGAACACATTGCCCCAAATGTTCCTGTGGTTACAACATCTACTTCCTGAAATGCTTTTTCTTCTCCTTTATCTTCGACATAACCAATCATTTCTTCAGCAGTAAGTACTACTGCATCACCTTTTTTAATTCTGTTATTAATTTCTGTAATCGTTTTTTTCGATTTCAATATTATCCCCTCCTTAAGCTGCAATAAAAAATCCCTTTCTAAAAGAAAGGGCTAAAGTTTAACCTTATCTTTCAGAACAAAGTTCTGCAGGAATTAGCACCGAATCTTTCTCCGGTTGCCGGGCTTCACAGGGCCTGTCCCTCAGCCATCTCTTGATAAGAAAATTTAATATTTAATTTCTTAAATTTTAACATAAAATAATATAACTGTCAAATAAATATCCCACTAATTTTATCTTCAAGTCGATAATCAAAAAAAACTATGACTATATCATCTTTTTTTAATTCTGTGTTTTTAGAAGGTATTATAGCTTTATTATCTCTAATAATAACCCCAATTAATACTTTATCAGGTAATTTAACATTTTTTAATTTAGTATTTTTTACTCTTGATTTTCTGTTTATATGAACTCTAGCTGTATATATTTCTTTCCCCAGTATATGTTTATCAATTTTTTTAAAACCAGTTTTTAAATAAGATATAATATAATCAGAAATTATATCCGGTTTAAATATTACTTTATCTAATTTTAATAAATTCGTTATTTCCATATTTTCAGGTTTGTTTAGTAATGTTATAACATAATTACATCCCTGTTTACTTGCTCCATAACTGGCCAATAAATTATAAAAATCATTCTGGCTACTTGCTAAAAATACACTTTTATTGTTAATACCTTCTTCCCTTAATAATTGCAAATCCGTAATTTCACCATGTAATATTAATGGCTTTTCAAATCTTGTAGCTAATTTATTACATTTCTCTAATTCAGGTTCAATTACAATCACTGTTTCAAAAAATTTTTGCCAGTAATTGATAAAATATTTTCCTGTTTTTCCCGAACCAATAATAAATATTTTCTTATTACTAAATTTATCAGATTTAAACATTTTAATCCAATCAGTAAAACATCTTTTATATAAAATATAAAGAATATCATCTGGTAAAAACCTTATATTTTCATGAGGTACTAACATTCTTTCTCCTCTATTTATTGCTATAACTATACCTCCCTGTAAATTATAATTTTTAAATTTTTTATAGGAAATATTATCTTCATTTTTTACCTTTATTTGAGTAATATTAACTTTACCATGAATAAAATTTTTGATTTTTTTTTGTTCTGTATTTTTTAATTCAGTACTTATTCTATCAATTATGATCTGTAAAGGATTGAAAATATAATCTATATCTATATTAATTTTAAGATACTCATTATTCCTAACACAGGCTATACCGTGTTTTGCTCCTAAATTTTTAGCTAATTGAGCTGTAAAAATATTATATTCATCATCTCCGGTTAATGATATAAATATAACACAATCATCTTCTAAATATTCCTTTAATTTATCTATAAAATTATATTTGATTTTTTCAATAATAACATCAATGTTATAACTGCTTGTTTTTATATTATAATTTTTATTGTATAATATTACTACATCTCTATTTACACTTAATTTACGAGCTAGATTAAATGATAAATAATTCAAACCCAGAATAATAACTTTAGTCTCTTTAAATTTAAAAAACATATATTCATCACCTATAATGAATATATGTTTAAATAAATTATATAAGTACACCAAAAAAGAAAAAAATAGAAAGGAATTATTTCCTTTCTATTAAGAGACCATAATATGTAAATGATTATTATTAATTATCGACAGATTCTTTAAAAGTTTTACCAGATCTAAAAACAGGTACTTTACGTGCCGGAATTGTAATTTCCTCACCTGTCTGTGGATTCCTTCCTTTACGTGCACTTCTATCCTTAACTTCAAAACTACCAAAACCAATTAACTGTACATTATCACGTTCATTTTCGGGCTTAGCAGCTTCATCACTTAAATAATCAATAATAGTATCCACTACAGCATTAACTGCTTTTCCACTATCTTTTTTAGTTAAATCAGTTTTTTCTGCAACAACATCAATAAGTTCAGTTTTAGTCATTATTTTTTCACCTCCTTTTTTATATATGCCTTATTATATTAATAATTATTCGCTAAATATCAATAATCTCCTGCATATTTAGCAATTTTTTTATAAAAAAAAAGGCTCAAGGTTATATCCCCCTCAAGCCATCTTTTTATAATCCAATTTTTTCTTGGTTAACTTAACCATTTTTCAAGCAACAGTTTTAGTAAAACTACCTTTTAACAGAAAAGTTTATCTTATTTCTATAAAATAATACAAATCAACCCACCACTACCTTCATTAACAATTTTTTCTATGGTGTTCTTTAATTTTTCCTGAGCAGATGCCGGCATTCTATATAATTTATTTGAAATACTCTCCTGAACAAGTTCATTTAAAGAACGACCCAAAAATTCAGTTTCCCAGATAGCTTCAGGATTTTCATCAAAATCTTCCTGTAAAAAAGTGATTATCTCTTCTGATTTCTTTTCTGTACCTACAACAGGAGATAC
This sequence comes from uncultured Halanaerobiales bacterium, assembly GCA_964427565.1. Classification (GTDB taxonomy): domain Bacteria; phylum Bacillota; class Halanaerobiia; order Halanaerobiales; family JADQBU01; genus CAYRVO01. The sequence continues at coordinate 8,492 of CAYRVO010000007.1, forward strand.
TTTTGCACTTATATCTGCCCTTATCATATGAATTGAAGGAGCTGAAGCCCTTAATTTTACACCAAATTGATTTCCACGTTTAATTATTTCCGGTGCATCAAAAGTCATATCAGTTAAATCTGGAGTAACTATACCATAACCTCTTTCTTCTACATCTAATAATGCTTTAGCTACTTTATCATACTTCACTTTTGCTGAACTCAAATCAGAAATAAGTCCCAAAATATCTTTTTTATCATTTACACTTTGATTAGATATTTCTTCAATAACATTGTAAAATAATTTTTCCTGGACTCCTATATCAACTTCTGCTATTCCTTCTCCAAGTTTAATTTCTTTCAAAAATACTTCTCTCGTATATTCATTATCAGCAATACTATCTATCATTGTATATACATCACGTATTTTTTCTACATTTTGAACCGCATTTTTAACACAATTGTCATAATTGGAACGTAACCAATGTTCTTTTTCTAAGTTATTTATCCATTTAGGTAAATCAATGTATAATTCTTTAACGGGAAATTCATAGAGTATTTTTTTCATAATATTATAAATATCTGATTTTTTCAAATTAAGGCAATCAACTGCTATTACAGGTACATTATACTTTTCACTTAATTTATCACATAATTTTTGTGTTTTTTTACTATTTGGATGAGTTGAATTCAAAGCAATAATAAACGGTTTATTAATAATTTTTAGTTCATCTACTACTCTCTCTTCAGCCATAACAAAATTATGTCTAGGTATTTCACTAAAACTACCATCAGTAGTTATTAGAAGACCAATTGTAGAATGTTCTTTAATTACTTTTTGAGTTCCAACTTCTGCAGCTTCTTGAAAGGGGATCTCATGTTCATACCATGGTGTTGTAACCATTCTGGGGCCATCTTCATCTTCATATCCAACTGCCCCCGGTACAGTATAACCTACACAATCAATCATTCTTACATTAAAAGACATATTATCTTCAAAAGTTACTCTTACAGCTTCTTCAGGAACAAACTTGGGCTCTGTAGTCATTATCATTTTACCAGCAGAACTCTGTGGCAATTCATCCTGTGTTCTTTCTGATATAAATTTATCATCAATCATGGGTATTACTATTTTTTCCATAAATTTTTTAATAAATGTAGATTTACCGGTTCTTACCGGACCCACTACACCTATATATATATCCCCATTTGTTCTTTCTGCTATATCCTTATAAATATCATATTCTTCCAATTTTTACCCCCCTTTATATATAATTTTATTATCTATCGGCACATAACTTGCCAGCCAGTAATTTTTTATCTATTAAAAGCTGATAATTGCCGGATCGAAGAAAAAGTAAATATCATTATATATATATGAGGGTAAGCACGAATTATTACCAAATTTTAAACGAGCATATTAAAATAGCTTTATTATCTTAGCATTTCTATTTTGGGATCTCTTAACATTAAATCTTTTACTGCTTCCTGTGGATTTTTATTATTAAACAAAACTTTATAAACCTGTTCTGTTATTGGTAATTCCACCTGGAAATTTTCCTTCTTTACCCACTCGTGAATAGCCCTGGTAGAAGTAACTCCTTCTACAATCTGATTCATTGATTCCAGTGCCCTATTAAAGGACATACCTTCTCCAATTTTTATGCCAAATCTCCTGTTACGACTATGCATACTTGTACAGGTCACTACAAGATCACCCATACCTGCCAGACCTGAAAAAGTTAAAGGATCTCCCCCCAGAAGTTTTCCAAAACGACTAATTTCTCTTAATCCACGGGTAATTAAAGCTGCTTTAGAATTATCACCATATCCCAATCCATCAGCTGCACCAGCAGCCAGTGCTATTATATTCTTTACTGCCCCCGCAATTTCTACACCAACAACATCACTATTAACATAAAATCTAAAATCAGATGACATAAAAAGATCCTGTATTTTTGTAGCAAGTTTTTTATTTTCAGACGCAATAACAGCAGCAGAAGGTATACCCCGAATAACTTCTTCGGAATGAGTGGGTCCAGATAATACTGTTACATTATTTACACCATATTCTTTTATAATTTCTCTATTACTTAAATATGTACCTTCTTCAATACCTTTTGCTGTTGACACAATAATCGTATCTTTTGTAATATAATCCATTATTTTTTTCATGATTTTTCTTGTTACTTGGGTAGGTACAGATAAAATTATAATCGGGCTGTAGTTTACTACTTTCTCTATATCATTTGTTGCTTTTATATTTTCAACCAATTTTATATCTGGAAAATATTTTTTATTAATATTGTTGTTATTTATACCCTTCTTAATTTCTTTATCTCTTACATATACTAATACTTGATAATTATTTCTCCCCAGTAGTTGGGCAAGTGCTGTACCCCAACTACCTCCACCTATAACAGAAAATTTATTATACATCATTTATCACCCTTTTTTGCTTTAGGGGGCCAGCCAAAACGATTTTCTCTACCCTCTAATAATCTTTTGATGTTCTCTCTATGTGTATATATTATAAATATAGCAACTATCAATCCAAATAATGCATAATTAGAATCATAAAAATAATAAGTAGTAATAGGTACCGATATAATTCCGCTTATCGATGCAAGTGATACATATCTCGTGAAAATAACAATTGATAACCATATGATAGCAAAAACAAGAAAACCATATGGTAATAATCTCAATATTACACCTGCTGTGGTAGCTACTCCCTTACCTCCTGAAAATTTTAAAAATATTGACCAATCATGCCCTATAATTGCAAGCAAAGCAGCAGCAAATATAATATAGTTGGGAGTTACCTGTAGTATATTCTGAGCAATTAATACAGATATATAGCCCTTTAAAATATCCATTAAGGCAACAAATGCTCCATATTTCAAACCCATAACCCGGGTAACATTTGTTGCTCCTACATTACCACTTCCAAACTTTCTAACATCAATCCCTTTAATCCAATTTGTAATAACATATCCGGTAGGAATAGAACCCAGTAAATAGCTTATAATAAATACCATAATTATCTTCATAATTACCTCCTAGCTTCTTTTCCTTAATTTAATGTTAATTGGTGTACCAATAAAACCAAAAGATTTGCGTACTGAATTCTCTAAATAACGTTTATATGCAAAATGCATAAGATTAGGATCATTTACAAATAAAATAATAGTCGGAGGTTTAACACCAACCTGGCTGGAATAATAAACTTTTAGCCTTTTCCCACCTTTTTTGCTGGGAGGCTCTCTTAATTGTACGGCTTCCTGTATTACTTCATTAAGGACTCCCGTTTTTACTCTACGTGAATTTTGATCAACAGCATATTCAAGTAAATCTAAAGCTTCATCAATCCTTTCACCTGTTATAGCAGATATAAAGGTTACTGGTGCATAATTCAAAAATTTTAAGCGGTAATATACTTCTTCCTTATATCTCTCCATCAGATTTTCTTCTTTTTCTATAAGATCCCATTTGTTAATTGCCAGCACAATTGCTTTACCTTTATCATGAGCATAACCGGATATCTTCTTATCCTGTTCTGTTACACCTTCACAGGCATCAATCATCATTAATACCCCATCAGCCCTCTCAATAGCCTTTATAGACCGTAGATTACTATAATATTCTACAGATTCTTTTACTCTAGACTTTCTTCTCAATCCTGCAGTATCAATTAAATTAAATTTCCTTTCACCAGCACTTATTAAAGTATCGATTGCATCCCTGGTAGTACCCGGCTCTTCACCAACAATTACCCTTTTTTCACCAACAATATAATTAACAAAAGATGATTTACCTACATTTGGTTTACCAACTACTGCAATATCCATAACAGCTTCATCCTTTATTTTTTCTTCAATTTCATCTTCAGGTAAATATTCAACTATTTTTTCTAATAAATCACCTGTATTTTTACCATGTTCAGCTGATATGGGAATAGGTTCATCAAAACCAAGGGCATAAAAATCCCAGATTATCTCTTCTATTTCTGCAAAATCTTCAATTTTATTAATAACAAGTATTACCTTTTTATTAGTTTTGCGTAAAATTTGAGCTACTTCTCTATCCAGGGCTGTTATTCCTGCCCTACCATCAACTACAAATACAATTACTTTAGCTTCCTGCATAGCTATATCTGCCTGATATCTTATATTATTTTTAATAAATTCATCTTTATCAGGTTCTAGCCCACCAGTATCTACAACAACAAAAGATTTGTTAAGCCAATCGACCTGTGCATAAATTCTATCCCGGGTAATACTTGGTTCTCCTTCAACAATAGCAGTTCTATTTCCGGTTAATCTATTAAAAAGTGTGGATTTCCCCACATTTGGTCTACCCACAATTGCAACGACTGGTTTACTCATTAATTATCACCTCCATAAGATCATTAAAACTAGAACATATTTTTAATTTTTTAGCAGTTAGTTCTTTTCTTAACCATTCAACTGTTTTGCCATCTATAAAATAACTCTGATCATTGATAACAATCTCAGGTATAAGTATATTACTGGTAAAATTATAATTTTCTAACACTCTTTTTATATCTGAAGCCGTTAAAAGACCCGTTACTGTTACACTTTTTCCATAAAATTTATTTTTTACAGAAATTATTTCTATTTCTAAACCTTTTATTGCATTTAATTCCTTTATCACCGGTAAGATTGCTTTTTTTCCCAGTTCACCTGTAACTATTCCATATTTTTTATTATTAACACTCACTGGTAGCCTGGTCTTTAAATCTTCAAATTCTGTCCACAATTTTCTTGTTAAACCAATACCATTTTCCAGCTGAGGAAAATCATTATAATCTTTATATTCGGGTATTTTTATATCTGCTAACAAATAAAATTCATCTGCTGCATATAAATAGTTCTGAGAATATTTTTTCTTTATTTTTTGTTGCCATGTCTTTACTTGCTTTAATAAATTAATTGCTCTTTCTTTGTTATAAGATCTTAATTTACTTAGATTATCTCTATATTTTGTCAGACCTACAGGAACTAAACCTATAGATTTAACTGCTGGATAAAGGGATATTAAATCTTTGATGGTTTTATCCAATTGCCTTCCATCATTTATATCCGGACAAAGAACAATTTGTGTATGAAATTGAATACCATTTTCAGCTAACAGTTTTAGTTGTTCCCTTATTTTAGCAGCATCATTATTCTGCATCATATTTTTTCGCAAAGAAGGATCTGTAGTATGTACAGAAATATATAAAGGACTTAGATTATATCTTATAATTCTTTCTAATTCATGATCATTTAAATTTGTTAATGTAATATAACTACCCTGTAGAAAAGAAAAACGGTAGTCATCATCCTTTATCTTTAAACTTTTTCTTAATCCCTCTGGTTGTTGATCCACAAAACAAAAAATACATTTATTATTACAGGTCTTTAAATCATCATAAATAATCTTATTAAGTCTTATACCTAAATTTTCATTATAATCTTTTTCAATTTCCAATTCCCATATACTATTATTCGTTTTTTTTACTTTAATAACAAAAAAATTATCCGCGGTTTCATATTCAAAATCTATAAAATCTCTAATAGACTTTCCATTTATAGTGACAATTTTATCTCCTGAAACTAAATCCATCTCATCAGCTATGCTTCCCGGTATAATTCTGTCTATTTCAACCATTTACTTGTCCTCCTACATGGTTGATAATATCATATTTAACTATACATAGCAATACCGCAATCTCATTTATTATCCTAATGTTTTATTATCAATTTAATCCCATTTCCTAAATCATGAACCATACCTAGCATTAATCTTGCCAGAAGCATACTAATCTTTTTTTGTTCTTCTTTATCCTCCACATAAAATATTGGAACACCACCACCTACTTTGTTTTTTTTATCTTTCAGGACAATGATAGCCACTATTATATTATTTTGTGAGATATCTTCCATAAATATAAATCAACATCTCCCTTAATCTGCAGCTTTTCTACCCATTAAACTCTTAAGGGGTTTCCTCTGTGAACTCTCAATTACAGGAATTCTTTTAACAGCTTCTCTAATAAATTCTATATCAGGCTCCTGAGGTATTATAATTATATTCAATATTCCTTTATCAATTTTTAATCTGGCAAGAGGTGTAAACTGCTGCATACCTTTGTCCAATTTAACCCCCATTAATATTGATAAGTCATGTAATATTGCCTGTCTCTGACCTTCATTAAACAGGGTTGCCCGCGAATTTTCATCCCGGGGAATTATTTTAATACCTATCCCCTCATTTTCCCATTTTTCTAGTGCTTTTTCTTCTCCTACATTCATAATCATCATATCATCTACACCAATATTAAATTCTTTTATAGTTAAAGGAACTATTTTGACCCGGGCAATATCTGATAAATGGGGCCCCTTAACCATCAGATGTAAAAAATAGGCCACCAAAACACCTAATATAACCGCAGGTATTAAATTAAAAAAATAATAGATAATACCTGTAGCTAAAGATGTTATTAAAGCCAAATAATTACGGGCTTCAAATAATTTAGCTATCCCTTCTATATATGCAGATCCCTTAGGAATTAATTCTGTACTTTCTATTCTATCAAGACTGTTTCTTTCCAGATTTCTTATTTCTCTAAATTGCTGAGCACCTATAGTCAAAAAGGTTATTGCAATATAATCTTTAGCCAGTAAAGCTGGCATAACAATTGCTCCTAAAGCAGAAGCAATCATACCCATTGTTAAATGAATAATATAGGAATGTGGGAAACTGGGGAATTGCCTGTAATCAATTCTAAGCATAAAAGCACGGGCGAAAGTACCAATAATTATACTTGTAGATATTAATCCCCCATACTCAATCATTACTTATTATCCCCTTTATCTGTTAGTTCCCTACCAAAAAACCTTTTTATCCTTTTTTTAACACCTTCTAAGCTTCCTTCTATAAAATATAAATATGCAAATAAACCAGCTATAAAAATACCTATAATCCAGAGAACAGTTCTAAATGCTGCTCTCTGTTCAACATCACTTCCTAAAGGCTTATTTCCCTTACCACCATAAAGTAAATATGATATTGGACTGGCAAGAAGATTGGCAGCATCTATAGCCTGCCGCTGCCTATTACCATAAGTACCAAATTCCATTAATACAGAATTAGGGAATATACTTTGATTATATTCACCCTTACCATAAAAAATATCTTTAATCAAACCGGGTGTAACTTTATCACTGATAGCTTTAAGTCTGCGAGCAAACTGGTCATTTACTTTTCTATTTGGATTCTGTCTGCCAACAACCAATCTTACCTGGGTCACATTTTTACCATTTATATTAGTTGTATATTCACTTACATCGGGAATAGCATCACGATGTAAGTCAAGTATGATATCCGGCCTGTTTTTAGCAATTGAAAGAGCAGTAGCACGGGAACGAGAGTAAGCAGCACCATCATGAGGAAGATGTAAATTATCAGAATATATTGTTTCTATACCTTTTTCCTTCAGAGATTTTGCTAATTGTCTCCCCACATCATGAATATCTCCCTTACCCTTTATACTTACACTTCCTGGTTTATAGGACTCATCATTATGAGTATGATAAATACCTACAGTTTTTTTATTTTCAACTGCCATAAAGGGTAAATTATTCACATTTACAGTTAATTCTGCTTTTAATTCAATATCACCTTCATATTCTGCAATAGCTTTATTATTATTTACTTTTACAACTTTATATTCTTTATTATCTTGACTAATATAGCGGTCACCTGTTGTTACACCCATAGCAATACTAAATATGTATTCACCTTTTTTATCATAGACTTTTGTTACTTCATCTTCATTGTATCCGGTAAAATTTGCAGCTACAGCCAGTTGCCCTATAATCACAACAAATAAAATAATTATACTAAAAACATTTAATACTTTATTACGCATTTTAATTGCCCTCCTGATTATATCTGCAAAAATCTCATTAATCCTCAAACAATTTATAACTATCTCTTTAATATTTTTTCCCTAGTTTCACCAATAATTTCAACAAGTAATACTGCAAAAATTCCTGATATTACTATACTGTCAAAAACACCTGCTCCTCCAAGTCTTATTTCTGTATTTATTCTCCCTGTTATCAGTTTAAATATGTTAACAAATTCATAGCCTATATAACCCAGAGTCCCGGCTACAAAAGCCCCCCGGCGTGTACGTCCAAAAATATAAGCAAAAATACCACCTGTTAAAGCAAAAATATACATGGGATCAACAATATCTCTACCTTCACCAAAGTTTCTTAAAATAACTGTAACTGAATATATAGCACCAGCAGTAAATACTGTAGCAATAATTGTCCTGAATATTTCTTTTCCTGATCCAGTTTTTGATAATATATATATTACAAGAATAACCGGTATTAAAGCCCCTCCAATATTAATACTAATTAATGGTTCCTTACTTATTGGTAAAGAAAAAAAACTCCCGGCAATTATTGCAGCTATTACAAACAAAGCAACATTATCACTGAGATATAGTCTATCAAGAACTCTCTGTGCTGCTCCGAAAAATATCAGCACTCCTACAATTATTAAAATTATTAAACCTAGCGACATATAGAAACACTCTCCTTTTTTATTTCTGCAATTATAATTCCCTTTATATCCTATATTATACAAAAAAAACCCATCCCGAATATCTGGGATGGAATCAGATTAACATAATTTTATTAGATTTTATTTTTATTATTCATCTTTTTCAAAAATGTCGCCTACAATCTCTCCAATTGTTGCACCTGAGGGATTGTTATTTTGTTTCTTTTCTTTATTGGATTTTTTACTTTTAGTAGAAGGCTCTGATTTTTCTTTCTTCGGCTGTGACTTATCTTCAAGTTCTTTTAGACTAAGTCCCACTCTTTTCTGTTCAGGATCTACATTTATAATTTTTGCTTCTCTTTCTTCTCCAACACTTACTACTTCATCAGATGTTTTTACATGTCTTCTTGCAAGCTGGGATATATGGATAAGTCCTTCTATACCTTTATCAACTTCCATAAATGCGCCAAAGTCTACTAATTTTGTTATTTTACCAGTGATGATTTCACCTTCATAATGTTTCCGGGCAAATTCCTCCCAGGGATCTGGTAATAACTGTTTTAAACCAAGTGAAATCCTTTCTTCTTCGATACTTACTCCCAGTACTTTAACTTCTAATTCCTGACCTTCCTCAAGAATTTCAGAAGGATGTCCAATTCTACCCCAGGACATTTCAGAAATATGTAACAGACCTTCTATTCCTCCCAGATCTACAAAAGCACCAAAATCTACAAGCTTTGTTACTTCTCCAGTTACTGTTTGTCCTTCTTCTAAAGATTTTAGAGTTTCTTCTTTTTGTTTTTTTCTTTCTTTCTCGTGTACCTTTTTAGCAGAAAGAACAACATTATTTTTATCTCTTTCTACTTCTATAACTTTCAATTTTAATTCTTCACCTATATATTCACTTAAATCTTCTACATATCCTATTGCTACATGAGAAGCAGGAATAAATCCTCTAACTCCTACATCAACAACAAGACCACCTTTTACTTCTTTTGTAACTTCAGCTTCAATAATCTCATCATTTTCATAGGCAGCCATAATTTTTTCCCAGGCCTTTTCATAATCAGCCTTACGTTTCGAAAGAATCATGTTTCCTTCTTCATCTTCAAGGGTTAACACAACTACATTAATTTCCTCATCTACCTCTACAACTTCCTTGGCATCTTCTATTTTCCTGTGACTTAATTCGCGTAAAGGTACAAATCCTTCAGTTTTATAACCAACATCTACATATATACCATCATCATTTATTTCAACAACAGTTCCTGAAACTGTTTGTCCCTTTTTAACATCTGCTATTTGAAACTCTTCAGTTTTATCAACTTCCTCTTCTTCTACATCTTCTTCTACATCTTCTTCAACTTCCTCTTCTTCAACTTCCTCTTCTTCTACATCTTCTTGTGCTTCATTTGCTTCCTTATTAATATCTTCTACTTCTTCTTCAACTCCAGCAACATCTTTTTCTTCATCCACCTCTTCAACTTCTTCCATTGTTTCTTCTAATTCTTTTTTTTCTTCACTCATTACACCAATTACCTCCTTAATTAACCATTCAGGGGTAGAAGCCCCTGC